>JAUXFR010000081.1 GCA_030622805.1 Anaerolineae bacterium
CGCCCCACGATCAGGTATAAGCTTTGCCATCGCCATGGGTCTACCAGTCGCTCGATCCGACGGCGCCTCACAGTATACGCCCGGTGATCGGATCAGTTGTGACACGACCACCCTTTCAGTGCCATTAATAATAAAAGTGCCTTTCTCGGTCATCTCCGGGAAATCTCCCAGGAAGATGAGTTCTGTTTTCATTTCCCCACTTTCTTTGTCAACCAACAAAACTTCAACATGAAGAGGACTTGCATACGACAGATCCCTTTCAACACATTCTTCAATCGAATACTTTGGTTCATCGAACTTATAAAACAGCTCGTGTTCTTTTGACTCTTGAGTATCGCTCGGGAAGAAAAGCTGCAACGATTTATTGTATGATTCAATTGGCGTGATCTCATTAAATAAATCCGCCAACCCCACATTTTTCAATCGTTGGAATGATGTTAACTGGACTTCGATCAATTCCGGCAAAGGAAGATCAACTGAACTACGCGCGTAAGATTTGCTCGGCAAAATGGTTGCCATACAACATCTCCTGATATCTTATAATACTCAAACGGTTTACAAGCGAAAAGCGTAAAAAGTCGTAACAATTACAGCGACATTTTACGCATTGGCGTGTTAAGAAAGCCCCATTTTGGGTAGTTTCACCTGATAATCAAAAAAAATTATAATTTAACGAAACTATATTATACCCACTCTAATATTTCAGGTCAAGCGTAATTTCGTCGACATCTGATTAACATATAATAAGATTAGTAAATTATTAAGTGTTAGAATGAATGTAATGACCGAAAACAATCATCCTCAAGTATATAAATCGGGATTCGTGGCAGTGATGGGTAGACCCAATGTAGGCAAGTCTACATTGATCAACACTCTCATGGGTCAAAAAGTTGCCGCTGTTTCACCAAGACCCCAAACAACGCGCAAGCGGCAGATGGGGATCCTTACAATGGATAATGCCCAGATCGTATTTATTGATACGCCAGGCATTCACGAAGCGCGTCATAAACTAGGCGAGTACATGAACAAAGAAGCCATTGATACCCTGCAGGAAAGTGACGCCATTTTATGGGTTGTTGATGCCAGCCAGCCGCCTCATACCGATGAGTCAATCCTGGCAGAGCAGATATCTAGAATTGGACCATCAGCAGACATAATCCTCGCGTTGAATAAAATTGACAGGGCGGATGAGCAGAATTCAGAACAACATCTGGATGCCTATAAAAGATTAGCGCCTGGTGCATACGCAATTCCGGTGTCCGCAACGAGAGGTGACAACCTGGGTGAATTGGTAGAGGCAATCCTTGCAGTTTTTGACCCTGGTCCACCTTTCTTTCCTGAAGATCAAATCACGGATCTATATGAACGAGAAATCGCAGCGGATCTTATCCGAGAAGCAGCATTGCTTATATTACGAGATGAGGTACCCCACGGAATCGCCATCCGCATCGATCAATTCACTGAACGCAACGAGCATGGTGCCTATATTGAGGCGACCATTTTTGTTGAAAAAGAGTCACATAAGGGTATCGTGATTGGAAAAAGTGGGAGCATGTTGAAGAAAATTGGTACAGCAGCCAGGAAAGAAATCGAAGCGATGAGCGGGCGTAATGTTTTCCTTCGCTTGAGAGTGAAAGTTCGAAAAAACTGGCGGGATAACGAGAATGTATTACGAAGATTCGGATACTGAGTGATCCCAGTGATCTCATTTGCTATTGGATTTCATCGTATCATTCAAAGACCTAACCCGGACAAGCCGGAACCAAACATATTTTTCGCCTCACGCAAAGCCGCAAAGTCGCAAATGCATTTATTGTTTTTCTTAGCGGTCTTGGCGTCTTTGCGTAGGATTTTCTCGCTTTTTGTGAAAACTATTCATTACTAACGTACTAAAATGCATAAGTAGAATAATTATAAACAGTTATGTCATATACATTGATTGTCGCAGCCCTGGTCATCGCAATCGTCAACTGGTTCGCGGTCTGGAAAACTTTGAAATGGGTGGAATACATCACCAAACCAGCTGTGATGGTAGTCCTGATGATCTGGGTATGGCAGGTAAGCGAGCTGCAGGGTCAGATGTTGTGGTTTTTTCTTGGGCTGCTGTTCTCGCTTGTAGGGGATGTTTTACTAATGCTGCCGCGTGTTCAGTTATTAGCAGGACTGGCAGCATTCTTGATCACACACCTATGCTATATCATCGGCATCATCGAACTTCCTCCACAACTAAACCCGGTCAACTTTATTATTGCCGCGTTGATCCTCTTCCCAGCGATCATGATTATGCACCAGTTTTCTCATGGGCTGAAAAAGTTGGGAAAAGATAAGTTAATAATACCGGTTCTGATCTATTCCTTCGTTATCAGTATCATGGTGTCCGTAGCGATTTCAACATTTTTCAGGAGCGATTGGCGATTCTTGCCTGCTTTTCTGGTAAGCTGTGGAGCGCTGCTTTTCTATGTTTCCGACTCGATTATTGGGTGGGATCTGTTTGTCAATCCATTAGCATATGGAAAACTGTTCGTTCGAATCCCTTATCATATAGGACAGATTTTAATTATCCTTGGGGCTGCACTCCATTACGTAACATCATTTCCATATTAATAACAAAGCGGTTTTCCAGATGTCCAATCACCCGGAAAACCACTTCGCCAAATATTGCATCCGTTACGATTCAGCTAAATCAGATCCTTCTTCCTCATCCGAATTATCAGAAGCACCTCGAACCCCATTATCTTGGGATTCACTTCCTGGCGCCGTCTCGGGTGGCAATACTGGAATTTCGTTTTCTTCCTTCGATTCGATCGCTTCGTCATCCACTATGGTTGTTGTGATATAACTCGGGTAATCCTGACTACCGAATCGAGTCAGCAGGACGGCTCCAATCCCAACAATCGCGACAATGAACAGACCAAGCCAACCCACGCATGGGATCACTTTGTTAATCCCTTCGATCACAAGCGTCACGAGAAAAGTGCCCACACCTGCGGATACCGCTAACGCCCAATCCTGGTTTAGAACTTTTTCCAGACGCTTCCCGGTCTCCGTACCAATCGCGATCACTCCGAAAATACATACCAGGAAGATCAAGAATGCCGTTATCAGTGCTACAGGAATCCCAATTAGTGTGATGATCATCAACAACAGGATAATCGGAGCGACAAGGATCGTCAGCAATCCAATTCCACCAGAAATTAAGGGCTTGGATATTGCGACTCCACCAACACGCTGGGTATGTTTCGGCAGGAAAAGGATAACGAGTACCGCAACCGCAGCCCATAATATCGCGCGGAAGAGCAGCCATAAGCCTTCCCAGAATGGATTCACCCTGACGCTGATGTTTGGAATAGCCACTCTTCCAGGGAATGGAAATGGAAACCTGATACTTCCCGGATTTGAGACAGATAGTGGTCCTTCAATGCCTTCTCGGATATCTCCATAGATTTGAGCACCCGGTTCTTGATCTAGATTTCCTGCGACAACACTTACGTCGTTTTCAACCACGGCACTCGGACCAAGCTCGACTAAGCCCCCAAAAACTAGAACATCACCTTCAACATGACCATTAATCCTGACAGTACCTCCCATGAGGACAATATCGCCTTCGACGAGTGACCCTTCATCAAGGGTTGCCAAACCGCCCAGTACGAACAAGTTGCCATCGAGGATCTCGTCTTCTTGCAAGGTAAAAGTACCACCGATGACAAACTTATCACCGTTGATCTCTTGAGCTGTAACGCGATTTGTTCCAATGGCAGGTGCGCGTGCCAATCTTGGAAGCGAGTGAGGCAGCCCCGCTTCTTTCTGCGAATTATCTGCTGCAATACGGGGATTGGTTAGTGAAATTCTGGGAAAGTTACCAAAAACGCCCGACCAGGACTGCTCCGTGCGCCAGCCGATCCTCATTTGTCGCAGGCCATAATATAGGACCGGAATCGAAATAAACAGGACAACGATCATGCCAATCATAACTAAGTTTCTCTTTTTCATAGTGTCACACTCCTAGATCTTGTCAATACTCGCAAGGAAACGACCCATAATACGCCCATCAGTGTGATCAGTCCCACAGCAAAGACTATGGTCACCCAGGGAATACCACTCGTCAAACCGTCCATCAACCCAGCAGTAAAGCTTTGCACAAATGTCACCACTGAAAACAGATTCAGCAACTGGTATAGATAGGTGTACAGCACGACTTTTGGAGATTGTATTAATGGAATCGCCAGATACACAATCGCAATGAGCAGGGCGGCTGCAGCACCCCATGTGGTTGATAACATGATCATGTTCTGCTGATTCTGGCGTCGTTCTTGTTCCGCTTCTAAACGTACTTGCCAGCGAGCAACAAATCCTGGTTCAGGATCAACCATTTGGGGCGTCTGCAACTCACGCTCTACAGTACTCCAGGCAGTAGAAAGCTGATAACAGTCGTCGCACTGCAGTATATGATCCTGCAGCAGATCGGCTTCGTCACACGTCAATTCCTGATCTGAAAATATCACTTCCTGATAAGGTTTGTGATTCATGCGGGTATCCTCTCTGCATTTACTGTAGCCGGTTGCCTCTCGATCCAGCAGAGAGCCATTGCTCGTCTGGATCGATGCAATCTGCTCTTCACTGCGCTCAATGACAGTGAGAGCGTCTCGCAAATCTCCTTATACGAATAGTCATACCAGTAATACAGCACAACTGCTGCGCGATCTGTTGGATCCAGGATTTCCAAAAGAGTGCGTATACGGAGCTGTTCTTCCTTTTTGCTCAATTTATTTTCCATCCCCGGTGAAATATCAGGCAAATCTGGCACCGGCAACTCCTCAACAGAGATGGTAGTGAAACGCCGGCGGCGTATTTGATCGATACAATAATGCGCCGCTATTGACAATATCCAGCTCGAAAATGAGCGATCTTTATCATAACGTCGCATGGCTTTATATGTCCTCAAAAAAGTCTCCTGAGCAGCATCTTCAGCATCCTGTGCGTTCCCCAGCATCCGGTAGCACATGTTGTATACCGATCTCTGGTATTTCTCAACAATGTATGCGAACGCTTGCGGGTCGCCCTTCTGCGCCTGAACAAGCCGCTGCCCTTCGTTGTCTTGCACTACATTCTCCTGGTTGTTCGCCTGATCCCGTTTCACCAGTTTAACTGGCAAGCAGATGATTGTATCGTCTTGCTACTACTATATACGAAGAACAGGTACAATGGTTGCACCCATCTTAAACCTGAGCTTCCTCGATTAATTTCGACCCAGACAAGGTCTCAAGAACTCCAATTACGGCGGAATTGTCCAATTCGCCCATACCCATCTCCAGCATTGCGTTGTACATTTGCGCATCTACTAATGCAGAAAACAACGGAACCCCGTATTCCTGTGCGGTGTCCACTACAATCGCCAGGTCTTTTGCCTGCATGTAAGCCTTAAACCCTGGCTGGCGGTTCCCTTCGAATAAACGCTCAGGTTTGACATCCAGAGTCCAACACTGTGCAGCGCCACCACGAATTGCTTGGATTACTTTTTGTGGATCTGCACCAGCTTTCCTGGCAAAGATGAGCAGCTCAGACATTGCTATCATCTGTGCTGCTACCATAATCTGGTTTGCAGCTTTTGCGCTCTGACCCGTGCCACAATCACCTACATGGGTTATCGCTTTTCCAAGAACATCGAATATCGGTCTGACACGTTCGAGGGCTTCTTCTGGTCCACCCACCATGATCGTCAATGTACCCTCTCGCGCGCCAATATCACCGCCACTTACGGGCGCGTCCAGGGAAATCACGCCAACTTCTGTAAGCGCTTCTGCAACTTTTCGCGCCGTAGCTGGTTTGATGGTTGAATTGTCTACATAGATCAGTCCATCATGTGCGCCCTCAATGATACCTTCCTTGCCAAGCGCTACGGATTCCACATCCGGTGAATCTGGAAGATTCGTAAAGAGAACATCCACCTGTGAGGCGACCTGCGCAGGAGAATGCGCTTCAACCGCGCCCTCTTCAACCAGCTCATTCACTGCGGCACGACTTCGATTGTGAACTACAAGCGGGTAACCGGCTTTCAGAATATTGCGCGCCATCGCTTTCCCCATCAAACCGAGACCGATATAACCAATAACAGGATTTTGTGAAGACATAATACCTCCAAATTCTTTTGAAATAAATTTACACCGGGCTACACATTTCACAAAAATCTCATTCAGGTGATATTCTAAGGCTTTCTCCTGATCAACTCTGGACCATCAGTAGTATCTTTGACTTCCCATCCCAACGCCATGATCTGGTCGCGGATTGCATCTGCGTTCGCCCAATCTTTTCCTTCTCGTGCAGTCTGCCTGACTTGCGCAAGGACCAAAACTTCTTCTGGTGGATAGTCCTGTATTTCTGAAGCTCGATTTATTTCCAGGGCAAGCGACCAGACTTCTTGAGGTATACCCGTTCCTGGTTCAGGAATCTGGATCGGAAACCATTCAGATAACGGAAATGTTTGTCCAGCACTGTACTGATGCACGTGGGCATTTCGCTGACGGGCAATATCATTTAATCCTAACGCTTCCAAATCCCCTGGGTTATCTGATGTGCGGTTCGGGTGGTTTTTATGCAACAAAGTCACTTCTCCATTTCCAACCACCTTACAAACCTGTGACTGCAGATCCATGATCAGCGCGGTGTGCTCATCAATGCCCAGAACAGTGGAATCCGCTGGGATCAGTTCTAGTAACCTGTTAAACCGCTCTCTGCCCATAAAAC
>JAUXFR010000122.1 GCA_030622805.1 Anaerolineae bacterium
ATCGAACTCTTCGGAGGCAACTAAAATCCGCTTTGCCAGGTTCACCCCCAAACGTTCTACAAACCGGTTGATACCGCTAAGTGGATAACATAAGCCAATTGCCGCCGCGGGCACTCGCAAACGGGTGCCCTCGATACCAATCCTGAAATCACAACTGAGCGCCAGCTCCACGCCACCGCCTGCACGCTGCCAAAAACAGATTCCCCCGCTGCGCTGCACACTGAAAACGCCTTGCGTACACGGTTGCCGGCTGAGACCGAAAACGCACCCAAAATCCCCCCATCCCCAAGTCCAACACTTCTACCCTCTGGGACGGTCAGCCCATCTTCTACGCCTGCGCCCGATCTTACACCAACACCCGCCAGCACACCTGCCGAAGACCCACCCCATTCCATGCGAATAGCCGTAATCGGCGATTTCGGACTGGCCGGTAAAGCGGAGGGTGACGTCGCCAACCTGATCAAAAGCTGGCAGCCCGATTACATCCTGACCACGGGCGACAACAACTATCCCACCGGTTCATACGAATCGATCGATACAAACATCGGTCAATATTTTCATGAGTACATCTCGCCATATAACGGGAGTTATGGAGTGGGCGCCGTTGAAAACCGCTTTTACCCTACCCTGGGCAACCACGACTATGATACCGACAACGCCCAGCCGTATTTCGACTATTTCACCCTGCCCGGTAACGAGCGTTATTATGACGTAATCTTAGGACCCGTGCACGTCTTCGCCATGAACAGCGATTGGCGCGAGCCGGACGGCGTGGGTCGATCGTCAATTCAGGCACAGTGGTTGAAAGCTGGATTGGTGTCCTCGACCTCACCGTGGAAGCTGGTCGTTTTCCACGCCGCGCCCTATTCATCCGGTTGGCAGGGTTCAACGGACTGGATGCGATGGCCTTTCCAGGAGTGGGGAGCGACAGCGGTGCTAGCTGGTCACGACCACCTTTACGAACGATTGGATATCAATGGATTCCCATACTTCACTAACGGTCTCGGAGGTGGGGCGATCTACAATATCAAAGATCCTATTCCAGGCAGCCAGGTTCGCTATAACGGCGATTACGGTGCCATGTTGATTCTGGCTGACGAAAATGAAATCACGTTCCAGTTCATAAACCGCAGCGGTAAGGTCATTGACACCTTCCAGATAGTCAATTAACCATAAGCCGTTTGCTGGATTATCGAATTTAAATCAATTTGACATATTTTAATTTCCAGCCTTGACACAAATCAACAGGTTGTGTTATCCTTGCAGGGTTCTAAGCAAACCTTAATCAACGAAAGGAAGAGATGCACTACATGGTGAACACTTACTACATCCCTCGACGGAATCCCGCCGATATCGGTGGAGGTTTTACATTGTCGGAGTGCGCCTACTGATCGTTTGAACTTGTTGACTTGAAGTTTCTCGACCACAGGTGTGCTCAAAACCCGTGGTCGTTTTTATTTTAATAATCAAAACACTATAACGGCTGCGGGAGGAGAACGCAGTCGTTTGTTTTTAAGGAGTCAGTGATGGCAGAAGCAGTTTATATACATGAAGCTTATAAGAAGTTTGGCAAATCAGAAACACCGTTTTGGAAACGGATTATTAAAGGAAATGGCAACAAGAACGGAATCAATCGTAAGAACGGTCAAAAAACAGTCGTAGTTGCTGTTGATCATGTCTCTTTCAGTGTTAGCGAGGGCGAGATCTTCGGTGTGCTCGGTCCGAACGGCTCGGGAAAATCCACGCTGATCCGACTGCTCGCCACCTTGCTACTGCCCGATGGAGGTGATATACGCGTATTCGGTCACGACGTTGTCCGACATCCCATGCAGGTGCAGCGGCTGATCAACCGCGTCTCTGTTGAAGCCAGCTTCTTCAAGAAGCTCTCTCCGATGGAGAATCTGATATATGGCGCACGCCTGTATGGGATGAATGGAGCAGACGCACGCCGTCGTGCGGTCGAGATCCTCAAGCGTTTGGGATTGGAAGAACGTGCCATTTACAAACCGATGGAAGAAATGTCGCGTGGTATGCAGCAGAAGGTTGCTATCGCCCGCGCCTTGCTCTCTCGCCCAAGACTCCTGCTCTTGGATGAACCGACCACCGGACTCGATCCTCGCTCCAAACACGAGGTTCAGGACGTAATCCGTGAGCTGCGGGACGAACATGGCACAACGATCTTACTCACCACCCACGATATGCTGGAAGCGGACAACCTGTGCGATCGTATTGCCATTATTGACTCGGGCAAGATCGTCGCACTGGACACGCCGCTTGGGCTGAAGGGGCTGATCTCGTCAAACGAGCACGAACCCACCTTGGAAGATGTCTTCCTCGAGCTGACCGGGAAAGAGCTGGTCAAGGAAGAGGATAGATTAGGCTAGGTAAAGGATTACAAAATGAGTACATTGGCACATGAATTCAAAGCAACTTACGCGTTCATGGAACGCAACGCCAACCTGGTGAAACGCTACTGGACCTGGGAGATTGTATGGCTGGTCTACTCGATCGCCAACAGCCTCAGCGTCAGCTATATCGGTCTGGGAATGCAGCAGCTCAGCGGAAACCAGTTTGATGGACGTTACCTTGTGCTGTACCTGGTGGCCGGCACCCTGGTCTGGCGCTACCTGTCGATCATTTTTTACTGGATCACTGACGTGATCGGTATGGAACGCTGGGAAGGGACCATCGAATACACTTTAATGGCCCCCATCCATCGCATCACTCACATGGCCGGGCAGACCTTGTTCGCTGTGATCTACAGCCTGTTCTTCACTGGCATCATCTTGATTGTGACAGTGCTGCTCTTCAACATCGATATGAGCAACGCAAACGTTGGTGGGGCGGCTTTGATGCTTATCGTTGGCAGTTTATCCTTCATCGGAGTCGGCATCATGGGTTCGATCCTGCCGCTGCTGTTCCCAGAGCGGGGATCGCAGATGACACATGTGCTGATCGCCCTGCTACTCCTGGTCTCAGGCGTTTACTACCCGGTCGATGTGCTGCCCGAGATCCTGCAGAAGCTGTCCGTGCTCAGCCCGGCAACCTATGTCATCGAAGGCGCCCGTAGAGCGTTCCTGGAAGGGCTCCCAACAGCCGACCTGTGGCCTTACATCTGGCCCACATTGATCATGGGCATCTTCGCCATCCCTGCCGGTCTGTGGGTATTTGAGCAGGCAGAGCGATACGCAAAACGCACCGGCAAGCTGCACCGCAGTGGATAATCTATTGCTGATAGGTTAATCAAATTGTTGAACCTGCATCACTATGAACCAGGTATCCATGTAAGAGAGAATGAACAATGTCTTCTGAGACAAATAATACAACAGGACCAGCGACAAAAGGCCCTTTTCTGAACAATACTTTGCGATTGTTTATGTTTGCAATGGTGCTGGCAAACACAGCGAGTCACATGTACGACCCTTTGCTGCCGCTTTACCTGAAGGAACTCAACGCCAATGTCGTTCAGATCGGTCTATTCTTCACCATAGCTCAGATCATCCCGCTGGCTTTGCAGATCCTGGGTGGTTGGATATCCGACTCGCTCGGACGTCTGCGCAGCGTAGCGATTGGCAGCCTGGTGGGAATTTTGGGATATGTGGGGTTGATCCTGGCCCCTTCCTGGCAGTGGGTGCTGATCGGTGTGGGATTCAGCGCTATAACCCGCTCATTAATTGGGCCCAGTTTCAGTGCCTTTATCGCTGAACAATCAAATGAAGAAAACCGGGCGCGTGTGTACGGGATTACCGATTCGATCTTCATGGTCGTTGCGGTGATCGGTCCACCGCTTGGAGGCTGGCTGGCCGGTGAATACGGCTTCAAGCTGATGTTGGTCTGTTCAGGATTGCTCTATTCGATCGCAACCGTTATCAGGGTTTTCATGGCTCGTACAGCAGCACGGAGTGTGGAAACGAAAACCGATAAGCTCACGATAAAAAGTTTGCGCAGCAGTCTGGGGTTGATGGCGGGGATGATCCTGTCAGGCGGTATCGTTACCTGGATATTGATCACGGATGGCATCCGCGATATCGCCTACAGTCTTTCATTCAATCTGTTTCCAATTTACCTGAACGATATCGGTGGACTGAGCATCCTGCAGATTGGATGGCTTGAAGCGATATTCGCCCTCTTTATGATCATCACCACCCTTCCAGCAGGTTGGTTGGCAGACCGCAAAGGTGAGCGCCTGGGTATTGTTTTAGGCTTCATCCTGGAGTTTGTGGCGCTGATGGCTTTCCTGCAGGTGAGCACCTTTTGGGGGTACGCGGTTGCCTGGGCGATCTTCGGTGTCGGTATTGGCTTGATGTCACCAGCATACCAGTCGTTGATCAGCAAAGCCGTCCCGGAGAAACTGCGCGGTACTGCTTTCGGTCTGTTCAGCACCAGCCTGGGTGTTGTCTCTTTGCCCGCGCCGGCGATCGGGGCACAACTCTGGCAGCGCTTCGGTCCACGCTTCCCCTTCCGGTTGACCGCCTGGTTATCGTTGCTCGCCATCATACCGGTGTGGCGCAAGTTCAAGCTGCCCGAGAATGGAAAGGAGGGTGAGACTGATGTATTACCAGACGCGGCAACCGGATGAGGATTACAGACGATGATGTTTATAAGATTCCAACATCGCTTGAATTATCTACATAACAAATATTCAATATTTGGAGAAAACAATGTCTACCTTACATTTAGAGAATAATATGGTGTTCGTAAAAGATGCCCCTATGCTGTCTGGTCTGAATTTTCGCGGTTTCCGCGGCGATTCCGATTTCCCCTTAATGGTCGACATCATCATGGGCTGCAAAGACGAAGATAGTATAGAACGCGTTGAATCTGCCGAGGACATCCAACGCAGCTACCGCCACCTGGTTAACTGCGACCCTTACAAGGACATGCTTTTTGCGCAGATCGGTGACCGGGCGATCGGCTACAGCCGCGTGACCTGGCACCAGGAAGGTCAGGAGAAAATGATTTACATCCACTTTGGCTTCCTGCTTCCGCAGTGGCGGCGTCAGGGCATCGGTCGGTCGATGCTGCGCTACAATCAGGATCGCTTACGTCAGATCGCTGTTGAACACAAGAACGGTCTGCCGCGCTTCTTCGAGTCTGGCACCGCCGACACAGAAACAGCCGCAGAA
>JAUXFR010000217.1 GCA_030622805.1 Anaerolineae bacterium
GAAACTGTGTCCATCTGGTGACCAATTCGGCGCAAAATCGTTGCAATCGTTTGATGTTACCTGTTGGATGGCTGAATTTGTGAGGGAAAGTACGTAGATCTCCCAGTCTCCGTCTCCTCTGGATTGAAAGGCGATCATTTCTCCATCAGGGGACCAAGATGGGACCCGATCATCAGCCGGGCTGAAGGTCAACTGTGTCGTAATACGCGACTGTGTGTCAATTGTAAAAATCTCGTTGTTGCCCGTACGGTTCGAGTTGAATGCAACCAACCCACCACCGCCGTATGGTAGTGTAGGAGTTGGAGTGGGTGTCTCGGTTTGGGTTGATGTGAGTGTAAGTGTCTTTGTATGCGTGGGTGGAGTGGGGGTGTTCGTGGATATCGGTTGTTCGGTTGTTGGTGATGGCGTATGCGTGGTATTCGATTGGGTGGACAATGAGAGAACAAGACTGGTAGGAGTGTTTGTTGGGGACGGTGTGACTGGCAGAAAAATAGATTTGATCTGGGATGAAAAATTGATATAAAGCAGGATTGGAATCAGGCAGGCGGTCATTACCGCAATTATGCCTCCGATGTACCAGCTTTTACGTGATCGCGGTGGGGTTTTAACCGTTTGCGCTGGTATGACAGATGGGAACACCTGCGGCTTCGCACTTCTTTGGAATTCAACGAGACCATACAGATTGTTTGAAAATTCGCGAACATTCTGAAAGCGTAAGTCTGGTTGAAGTTCAAGGGCAGTGTGCAGCGCCCGTTCGGTGTTGTGGGTAATCTGAGGATTCAGCGATCTGGCAGGTGGAAGGGGGGTGCCCATCTGGCGTGAGATACTCTCAGGGGGCACGGAATTGGTGAGCAGTGTGTACAGGGTTGCTCCGAGTGAGTACACATCTGACCGAGCATCTGTCGCACCTGCGCCGTATTGTTCCGGAGGTGAGTAACCGCTTGTAACGGCACGCGCGCCCAATGTCGTGCGCTTCTGCGGATCATGGAGCGTGGCGATACCAAAGTCGACGATGAATGCCTGACCATCTGGGCGGATGATGAGATTTTTGGGTTTGATGTCTCTGTGTATGATGGGAGGATTCTGAGTGTGCAGGTAGTTTAATGCCTCGGATACCTGCTCGATCCAGGGCAGCACCTGGGCTTCTGGCAGAGGACCAGCCGCATGATCGAGCTTATCCTGGAGGTCGTCTCCTTCGATGAAATCCATCACGAGATACTGACCCTGCCCAGAGATGAAGAAGTAATCGGTGACACGCGGCAGGTTTGGGTGGGTGAGGTTTGAGAGCATGCGCGCTTCGCGCTCGAACTGCTCTCTTGATTCAAGCCCGGTCTCCAGATTCTCTTTGATGGCGCAGGGGCGCTGCAGGTTCAAGTCCCAGCCGCGATAGACAGCGCCAAAACCGCCCTGACCGAGCAGCTTGACGATTCGATAACGGTTATGAAGGATTTCCCCAGATGTAAGTGGCATGCAGTCACCGTGGATGGATATTCTATAATTTTAGCATGGAATGGATATTGGCTAATCCATCAAATCTGGCAGTGGATTGATACCCGCTGGTTCCCAAAGTCCAATCAGGGTGTCCGCCAGTGCCTGTGTCTGCCCGGGAGTCGTTCCATAGGTCGCCAGGTAAGTGCTCACCTGGGGAAATTCGAGGATATCGGTGGGCGATTTTAGGGCCACGACAACCAATGGGACACCTTTCGCCACGAGGCTGTTCACTAATTCTACCTGCCAGGTATCGCCGTAGCGCAGGCGATTGATGTGCGCCTCCCAGGTCAGTACCAGTGTCAGGTCGTATTGGGGCGCCAGGGCAGGCAGGCTGTCCAGGTAGGCGGTTTCCGGGATGGGTCCTTTCCAGGGGGTGGAATAGGTGTAAAGCTGGTAGGCGCAGCCTTTCTGCTCCAGCGCGGCACCCAGCGTGGGGTATAAGCCCCAGCCATCGGTAGGTCCGATGATCAGTATATTCTTTGATGAATCGGGCAGGGGCATTTGACCGGCTTCGTCTTTAAGGGTCGCGACTGCGTTGTAGCCAACCTGGCGGCGGAGCTCCTGGTTGGCTACCCAATCGGGCGCTGAATGGTCGGGGAGCGGGAAAGTTTTCAATCCCCAGTCTGCTTTGAGCTGCAGGATGCGGCGTACGGATTGTTCGATGCGCTCTTCAGGAATCGTGCCTGACTGGACGGCTTCAAGTACACCGGTGAAAGTAGCCTGTGCGGTTGCAGGAGACGTGACGAGCAGCAGGTCTTCTCCAGCGAGGACGGCCAGAACGGCGGCCTCACCTTTGCTGCGGGTGCTGCCAGAAATGGCGCCCATGCCCATAGAGTCGGTCAGACTGACGCCATCGAAACCCAATTCATCGCGCAGCAGCAGCCCCAATGCCGGTGAGAGGCTGGCGGGACTGGCACTGGCGTCAATCGATGGATAGGCGACGTGACCGAACATGACGACGGGCACGCCGGCTGCCAATCCACTCTGGAAGGGAGGCAGGTAGGTGTTTGCGAACGTCTGGGTATCCACCTGGTCCTGCACCACGTTGTAATGCGTATCGCCGGGGACGCCGCCGTGACCGGGGAAATGCTTCAAGACCGGGATCACGCCAACCTGGCTGTAGCCGCGTACGGCTTCTGCTACGAACTGGCTGACCGAAGCCGGATCACCGCCAAAGGAGCGCTGGGATATGACGGTGTTATCGTAATCGGTGAGCACGTCGGCGACTGGACCGAGCACCATGTTCACGCCGCTGTAGGCCAGCTCCTGACCGGCGGCAAGCGCAACCTGGTAGGCAAAATCCTGATCGCCTGTGGCACCCTGCGCCAGAGCGGCAGGGAAGATGGTTACACCCTTATTGAAACGTGTGACGTACTGACCTTCATGATCGATTGATATGAGGAGCGGAATCCCTACACCCTGCGCAGAACATTCCTGCAAACCGGATGATAAAGTGCGAAGCTGTGCTGGGCTGTCCGTATTACCTGCACGGTAGATCACGCCCCCCGGGGACAGGTTCTGGATCAGACCGCATGTGGCAGGCGAAATCTCCTTGCCATCCACGCCCATCATCAGCATCTGACCGATTTTCTCCTCCAGGGTCATGTTCCCCAGGGTGTCTTCAACCCAGGGATCGGGGGTGGCGGTTGGCGTGGGAGTGATGGTGGCTGTGGAACTGGGTGAGGCTATCGGTGTGGGGGGACTGGTGGAAGTTGTACCAGGCTGCGGGATGGGTGATAAGGTCAGAACGGATTCGCTGGTAGTGATTGACCCAGATGTTGAGGCGTCATCTGACAAGGGAGTTTGATCCTGAATGTGCGCGTCGAGATTGTACCAACCCGTCACAAACAACATGATCCAGATGAAGATGGAAATAACCAGCGCTATGAAAAGGAAGAGCAGCCCCCCGAGCAGAAGGCTGCGCAGATTCTGGCGGATTTCTACCATCGCATTGCGGGCATGAGTTCGTTGGATGTCCAATCGGGTGTCATGTTCTGCAGGTCGCTGCCATCCGGACGGATGCGGAAAATGTCCCAATCGCCGCCGTCAGCGGAGGCAAAGTAAAGCCACTGTCCGTCCCCGGACCACATCACGCTGGCGGGCATGGCAGTGTCGTTGATTCTGACATAATCGAGGGAGTGCAATTGGCGTGAACTGC
>JAUXFR010000129.1 GCA_030622805.1 Anaerolineae bacterium
AATCTCGGAGAGATGCAATCCGACTCTCCGAGGATGATTTTTCAAGCTGCTTTGAGAACAAAGAAGTAAGAAGTAATGGGGGCGAGAGATCTCTCGCCCCCATTTTCGAATGTTTTTTTAAGTAGAAAGCGAGTGTAATCATGAGCGATGTTACCCTGGAAACGGATGCTCCGCCGCAGAAGGAAGAGAAATCTGGCGGTACGAGCACTTTCTCCCGAGTTGCCAAGTATTCTCTCGTCAGGCTGGTGATGCTGTTTATCACGGTCGTGATCGGCGTGTATCTGACCATCTTGATCGCTAACATGGGTGGGTACGTGGACGAAATCCGGCGGGGCGCGATCCGAGAGATGGTCTCAGTTGGGATATTCGCTGACCAGAGTCCGGAAATAAAGGGGTTATCCGCCGCAGAGAAGACGAAACTCATCAACGAGCGAGTGGCGCTTCAAGAGAAACGCCTCGGGTTGGATCAACCATTCGTTTTGCGCAGCGTCGGCTTCCTGACCAGCGCCCTGACGCTCAATCTGGGTCAGGCTGAGTTGATGATCAGCGACGCCGGCTCAAAGACCGTGCGTCTGATCCTGCTGGAGCGTCTGCCTGCTACGCTGGTCCTGTGGGGACTGGCGAACCTGCTGCTTTTCTTCCTGAGCCTGTTTATCGCCCTGGCACTCTCCAGGCGCTACGGCAGCAGAGCGGATAGGGCTATCATTGCCATGACGCCGACTTCGGCTGCTCCGGCCTGGTTTTATGGTCTTTTTCTGATCCTTATTTTCGCGGCAATTTTCACCGTGCTGCCCTTCGGTGGGCTGGTCGATGCGCCGCCTCCTGAGAACCCCGTGCAGTACGCGCTCAGTTTGGGCAAACACCTGATCTTGCCAGTTTCAGCAATCCTTATCAGCGCCGTATTTTTAAACGCCTACAACTGGCGCACATTTTTCTTGATATATTCCAGCGAGGATTACGTTGAGATGGCTAAAGCCAAGGGACTGACGGCTAAGGACATCGAACGTCGCTACGTGCTGCGACCTACATTGCCGACAATTATCACCCAATTCGCTCTGCTGCTGATCACACTCTGGACGGGCGCCATCATCCTGGAAACGGTCTTTAACTGGCCGGGTCTTGGTAGAGCCCTGTACCGGGCGATTGGTTTGTATGACACGCCCGTGATTGTTGGCTCAACAGTAATCTATGCCTACCTGCTGGCGATTACGGTTTTCTTATTGGATTTCATCTATGCCCTGGTCGATCCAAGAGTCAAGGTCGGCGGAGGGAGGAGACCACAATGAGCGGATTTTTAAATTCTTTGAAAGAAATCAGGCGCTATCCTTCTGCCGTAATCGGTCTGGGTCTCATAATTCTTCTCTTTGCCATCGCGATCTATGCCATGATCGCCATACCTTATAAGGAAGCAGTTCGGCTGTGGCGTGGGGGGGAAGCGGTATGGTTCGACTCACCTAAAAACGCCGCACCGACTTACATGAACTGGTTCAGGGGAGAGAAGCTGCCCTCCACAATCGTGCTGAGTTCCGATGATGTAGAGAAGAACGTTGAACTTGATGAAGAAAACGAGATGTTAAAAATCTCGTGGTCGCACACCTTTGATTATCCATACGACGGATTTCCACAGGAATTATCGCTTTTCTATACATCGGAATATATCAGGAAAAATCCGTTCATGTCCCTGTATTGGATAACACCGGATGGCAGGGAGATCCGGATCGCGGATCTCATCCTGGATAAGTCCGGTACGTATCGCATTTCCCAGGACGATAAACTGGAACGCAGGCTTGGTGGCTTACCCCCCGAAGTGGGCTTGTCCGCAGATCCGGCTCCAGTGGAAGCCGGGGAGCCGGTTGCCCTACCGGGCACCTACGAACTGCAGGTAAGCACGCTGTTCTTTGAACCAGAAGGGGACGTGAATACCGATTTTGTCGCTTATGGACAGGTGCATGGTCTGGCTGGCACCGACCACCGGCGGCGTGATTTATCCGTTGCGCTGATGTGGGGCACGCCAATAGCGCTTTCGTTTGGGCTGCTGGCAGCCGTCGGCACTACGGTTACCACCATGATCATCGCTGCTTTTGGCGTGTGGTACGGTGGCTGGGTGGACGAGACCATCCAGCGCATCACCGAAGTGAACATGATCCTGCCAGTTCTGCCGATATTGATCATGATCGGCACCTTCTATTCGAAGAGCATCTGGGTAATGCTGGGTATTATTATCCTGCTGAGTATCTTTGGTGCCGGGATCAAGACATACCGTGCTGTGTTCCTGCAGGTTAAAGAATCCCCATACATTGAAGCAGCCCAGGCGTACGGCGCCAGCAACTCGCGCATCATCATGCGCTACCTGGTGCCGCGCATCGTGCCTTTGTTGATCCCGCAATTGGTGGTTTTAGTGCCAGCATTTGTATTCCTGGAAGCTTCTCTTGCGGTCTTAGGACTTGGCGATCCGACCATACCAACCTGGGGGAAGATAATCAACGATGCCCGAACCAACGGCGCGCTGTACACGGGATATTATTACTGGATGCTGCAACCGGCAATCCTGCTCATGATAACTGGACTGGCATTTGCCATGGTTGGTTTTTCGCTGGACAGGATTTTCAACCCACGATTAAGAGGTTTGTAGACTCATGTCATCGAACGGAACACTACTACATGTTGAAGATTTGAAGCTTTACTTCCGCTCCAGCACAGGTGTTGTGCAGGCAGTGGATGATGTGAAGCTGGATCTTAATTACAATGAAGCCATTGTGATATTGGGAGAGTCTGGTTGTGGAAAAACATCCTTAGCCAGAGCCCTGCTGCGGCTGCTTCCCAGGAATGTGGACACCTACACCGGCAAGGTGTATTTAGGTGACACGGAACTGATGAGCATGGACGATGAGGAATACCGCCGCGAGGTCCGGTGGGTCAGGATGTCCATGGTGCCGCAAGCGGCGATGAACGCGCTGAACCCGGTTCTCAAAGTTGGTGACCAACTATCCGAACCGATGATGGTGCATGCAGGTTTGAAGAAGGATGAAGCCCTGCTGCAGGCTCAGAATATGTTCGAGCGTGTCGGTCTTCCGGTTGATTTTATTAACCGCTACCCGTTTGAGTTGAGCGGCGGCATGCGCCAGCGAGTTGCGATTGCCATGGCGCTGGTGAGCATTCCGGAAATGGTCGTCCTTGATGAACCGACTTCAGCGCTGGATGTGCTCACGCAGGCGAATATCTTCAACCTGCTTAAACGCATCAAGAAAGAGCTGGAAATCAGCTTCATCTTGATTACGCACGATATCGCCACCTCCAGCGAGTTGGCTGATCGTGTAGCGGTGATGTACGCCGGTCAGATCGTGGAGGTGGGTGACGCGGCCGATTTCTTCCCAGCACCGCTCCACCCCTACGCGCAAAAACTGATGGCAAGCGTGCCGCGATTGCGCGGCACCCAGGAATTGGAATTTATCGTCGGGAAGCCTCCCAGCCTGATTGACCTGCCGCCAAGCTGTCGTTTCGCTCCACGCTGTCCTTTCCGATTCGAAAAGTGTGATGAAGATCCACCGGTATTTGATAAGGGCAGGCGCCGCGTTGTCAAATGCTGGCTGCATGAAGATACATAAAAAAAACTGGCATGACTGAGGAAAACGTAAACATCATGGAAGCACAAGTGCAAAGCGATACGCTGGTAATAGATGAAGCTCCAGGCAAAGATGGTTCCCCGCTGCTGTCAATCCAGGATTTATATGTGTGGTTTGAACTGCGACGCTGGGGCTTTGGACACGCCGGGTATGTGCAGGCAGTGGATGGCGTGACCTTCGATCTACCCTACGGCGGCGCAATTGGCATTGTCGGCGAAAGCGGCTGCGGAAAAACCACGCTGATGAAAACCATCCTGGGACTTAACGAGCCTATCAAAGGCGAGATTTTATTCGAAGGCAAGAAACTCAGTGAACTGGCGGGGCGTGACATGCGCTGGTATCGTTCTCAGGTGGGTTTCGTCCAGCAAGACCCCTACGGCGCGCTGCCTCCCTTTATGGATGTCAAGACAATCCTGGAGGAACCGCTGATCATCAACGGCGTTAAAGACGATGACGAAAGGCTGCAGCGAGTCCATAAAGTGATGGAAGAGGTCAAGCTGAGCCCTGTGGAGGACTTAATCGACAAGTTCCCCCACATGCTCAGCGGTGGACAACAGCAGCGTGTAGTGATCGCACGCGCGATGATCCTGGAACCAAAGCTGATTGTCGCTGATGAACCGGTGTCAATGCTGGATGCATCCGTCAGGGTGGAGATCCTCAAGCTTCTGGAAGCGCTGCAGGAGTCTCACCACCTGGCAGTGATCTATATCACGCACGACCTTTCCACAGTACGCTACTTCTCCAAACGCATCTTTGTTATGTATGCGGGTAACATCGTCGAGAAAGCACCTGTTGAAAGCCTGTTGAATCAAGCATTTCATCCTTATACGGATGCATTGTTAACAGCTACATCCGAACCCGATGCGGCGAACGCATTAACATTTAAGGAAGTGCCTCCTGGCGAACCACCCAGTCTGGTGAATCCACCTGTTGGATGTCGGTACAACCCCCGTTGTCCAAAAATGATCAAGGGTGTATGCGATGTGGACGAGCCTCCTGAATTTGAGCCAGCGCCAGATCACTACGCATCATGTTGGCTTTACGATGATTCCATTACATCCTAGAAACCTTATAATAATTGGCTTTATCCTGGTTGTTTTTGGGTTTGTGGCTCCCTTCTTGATGGTGATGAGAATCCTGGAATCCACGTTCTGGTTGAATTTCCTCGCTTATACTGCCTCGACCTTAGGTATGATCCTGGGATTCATCGGCGTGGCGACGTATTACCGTATAAACAGAAAGTAAACTTAATACCAGGTTCATAAACAATTTCCCATTGCCCTGTCTTCAGATGGTTGATGCTGCCATCTAGAAACAGGGTTTTTTAATGACAATACATAGACAATGAACATAT
>JAUXFR010000241.1 GCA_030622805.1 Anaerolineae bacterium
CAGGTTCAGGCTTTCGGCGACTGCCTCACCGATCTCGGGAGACCAGGCGTTAGGGTCTGCCATGTACCCCTCGTCATCGAATTGTACAGTGTCCAGAAGAATGGTTGAATTTTCTACGGTCATTGAAGTGTCTCCTTTTTGTAAAAAAATATTAAATATAAGTTGATTCGTAACACCCGTATTGGGTGATATCATGCTTGTTTTGTTGAAGAACTTAATTGGTTTGTCCCGTATCGCCCAGGTCGGTCTGCGGTTGATCCGCTAATACTTTAACTATACCTAACATGCGCATCAAACCTCTACGAACCTGTGGAGCGGATAATTCCCGAAGCAGCGCCCATGTGGACACGCTGTCTGGCACGTCCTGGGATTCTTTGCTGATGGCGTCAATGGCGTTGTCAGCGATTGCCATGATCTCGGGCTGGGTCATTTTTTGGATGGTGCGCATGATGGTAACGATGTTGTCGCCAAGGGCGTGCACGTCTTCTTCGCTGAATTCGTCCACAATGCGCTGCGTGACATACCATCCTGCGCGCGCAAAGTCGAAATATCCATCGCGTTCCATCTGGTCCAACCTTTCAACCATCTGGTTGAACATTGGCTTGCCGAGCAGATTCAATTCCTCGCTCAGACCATACAGGGACTCGATGCGATCCATCAAGGAGAGCACCAGTTCTGTATTACGCAGCATGCGTTTCAGCAGGAAAAGCAGGTCCTCGAGCTGGAATTCCGTGCCAATTTCTGCCAGTTCCTCTATGGAGAGCTTGATCATGTGATTGGCAATGGGGATCATGTCGCGCTGAAGCTCCTCCAGTTCGAGCTGCCGCCTGCGCTGAGTTTCCATGATCTCGGTCAGATAGTCGATTTTTTGATTCAGGATTACCAGGTCTGCTTCCATGATATTCTCCTACTGCCACTTACCGGCCATGCTCATCTGCGATTCGAAGGGCATCTCGCCGCCTTTGAGCATGATGTTCCAGTAGATCCAGCGGAAAGCCATCTTGCCCCAGTGATTGGCTGCTGATTCTTTGAGCAGGGAGAAGGGACCAAAACCTGGCAGGGGGAATTTACCTGGCAGCGGTTCGACGTCGTAGTTGAAGTCGATCAGGATTCCTTTTTCGAAACCCGATTCGATATAGCAATTAGCGTGACCGTCGAATTTAGGTTGCGGTTCGAAACCTTCCATGTGGCGTTGGATGTTTTCCACCAAAACATCGAGCATGAAGTGAGCAACCGATCCTGCTTTTGATGTTGGTGCGTTGCCTGCATCGCCGATCACCCACACGTTCTCCCAATTCTTGGATTGCAGGGTGTGCTTGTCGATCGGCACGAAGTTCAGTTCATCACCCATGTCGGAGCGCTCGATGACATCTGATCCCATGTTGGTCGGTATGGTGACCAGCAGGTCGTATGAGATCTCGCGCTCGTCGTAAGAACTGATCACCTGGCGATTGCTGTCTACTTCACCGATGTTGTAATCCGGCTCCAGCAGGATGCCTTTATCTTCGAGCATGTCTCCGAGGACAGCGGAGGCGCGCGGCTTGGTGAATGCGCCGGGCAGTGGGGTGGCGAAAATAATCTCAACTTTATCTCGGATGCCACGCTCATGGAAGAACCAGTCCGCCAGGAACAGGAACTCCAGCGGCGCCACTGGGCACTTGATGGGCATTTCGGTTATGTCGAGCACCATACGTCCGCCCTTCCAAAATTTCAGAAAGCGGCTGAGTGCTGTAGCGCCCTCGATGGTGTAAAAGTCAAAGATGTTTTTATGCCAGGCGTCGTCTATCATGCCCTCGGTCTCTTCAGGGTGGATGTGGCTGCCGGTGGCGATGACCAGGTAATCGTAGTTAATGACCTTGTTATCGCGCGTCAGCTTGACCCTGTTGGCGTCAGGTTCGATGATTTCGATGTCGGACATGATCATTTCCACGTTCCTGGGTATAAAATCACGCTTGGGTTTCACAACATCGCTGGGGTTGTAGATTCCGAAAGGTATGAACAAGAACCCAGGTTGATAATAGTGCGTCTCTTCGCGGTCGACGATGATGATGCGCCACTCGTTTGGATCAAGCATTTCTGCCATCTTGTTGGCGACCATTGTTCCGCCTGTGCCCGCTCCAAGGATCAAGAATGTCTTCACAATTTTCTCCTTCAATAATGTTTTAAGTCAGTGGGACTGCTGATGATATTAATTCGTTGTTATGGTTCGGTGCTGCTGCGCAGCAGTTGTACCTGCGCTTCGAGCTTATCCTTCAAGACCGCCCGCAGCAGGTCCAGCGCCTGGATAATGCGTTGATCGGTCAGTGTGTAGTAAATGGATTGGGCATCGCGCTCGGCTGTTACTAAACCGCGATCACGCAACACCTTGAGGTGGCGAGAAGTGGTGGGTTGGGGCAGACCCAGGAAATCTGACAGTTCGCTTACATTGAGCGATTTTTCGTTCAGGGTGTAGAGGATCAGGATGCGGTTGGTATCCGCAAGACCACTGCAAACCTGGGCGTGCAGGCGGGTGATTTCTTCTCGCAAATTGTTGTCCATAATATTATCTCTTGTATATATTCACCTATTTACATATATGCTATTGCTGCGCAAATATATCAATATCCAGTCAGTAGCGATAGTGACAGACGTAACAATGCCTGCATGACATATGTAATGCGACTAAAGAAATGTAAAATGTCGTATATTATATTTGGGCCTCTCTCTAATGAGGCTGAGTTGGTTTGGTTCTGAGTCAATACAGGTTTGGGTGCAGTTCGTGGTGTCGGATTCGCCTCACGAGGAGTTTCTTAGAACAGGCGGAGGGTGATCCGGGGCTGGAGGAAGTCAATCGGGATGAGCAATCGGTGGTGTTACAAATGTAGAGCTAACGTAGGGTAATCGTCAAGTAGAATGAGTGATTTTCTGTAATAATGGCTTATGATCCTAGCAAATTAACTTTGGGAAGGGTATAACATTAGTGGTGACCGCTTCTGGCGTAATTATTTTACTGCTCATAAGCTGGTCAATGCAAGTAAGAATGGAGGAGCTGCATGCTTAAACAATCCATCCGTATCTTGATAACCGCCTTATTTGTTGCCTGGGTTTTTGACTTCCTTTTCTGGCACAAATCACCCGGGGTTTCGTTTGCCATCTATGTAGCGGTGCTGCTTATCGCCGTGTTTCTGCTGGCGCGAAGCGAAGACACATTACCCGCGCGTGATAGCCTGTGGCTGCTAATCCCCTTCTTCCTGTTCGCCATCATGACCACGATCCGTCTGGAACCAATGACAG
>JAUXFR010000047.1 GCA_030622805.1 Anaerolineae bacterium
CTCGGAGTCCATGTTGTGCCAGTTAATATTATCACGGCTCACTACGATTATGTGGCGCTTTATTCCCCACAAAAGGAGATTCTTCACGCCACTTCGACCAATATAGAATGATATATCCACATTTGATTTTTGATAGATCACGCATGTGTATAAGTAATATTAGATAGATCGTAGACAATGGAAAATAAAAAACCCGCCATTCGACGGGTTTATCAATTCTGAGATTCAGATAATCAGCGCCTGATGTGATCCATAAATTCCCGTTTTACGTCAACATCGGTCTTAAATATACCCAGCAGGGCTGTGGTCACCATGCTCGCCTCGGCTTTCTTGACACCGCGCATGATACTGCACATGTGCGCACCTTCAAGCACGACCCCCACACCATCTGCATCAAGCACCTGGTTGAGGAATTCAGCAATCTGCTGTGTCAAACGCTCCTGCACCTGCAGGCGTCGGGCGAACATCTCCACAATGCGCGGGATTTTACTCAGACCGATTACTTTGCCGTTGGGAATATAAGCAACGTGTGCTTTGCCAATAAAGGGGAGCATATGATGCTCACAGAGGCTGTAGAACTCAATGTCTTTTACAACAACCATCTCGTTGTATTCCACATCGAAAAGAGCATCATTGATCATCTTAATTGGATCGATATGATAACCCGCAGTCAATTCATCATACATGCGAGCGACACGTTCAGGCGTACCCTGCAGACCTTCGCGGTCGGGATCCTCACCGATGTTTTCCAATAAACTGAACACTGCCTTCTCAACCGCAACTTTCTTCTCGTTTTTTGAATGATCGCCATTCGGGCTGATCTGGAACATCTCCTCAAGCTCTGCCAGGCTGATTGATTTTATTTCACTCATGTTTTCCTCCGATGGATGCATTGTTGCTTTGTCAGTTAATATTTGAATGCGTCTGCAAATAACAGACGCATTCAAATCAAAATTTCTTACCTGAAATTGTATATGATTAATTAATTCAAGTGCTTCAGACGGTCTCTGTCACTTTACTGAGACCGCGTGGGTGATCCGGATTGTAATCTCGTTCAGCCGCCAGATGCATGGCGAAAAGTTGTCCAGGGACAATACAGGTGATTGGTGATAACCACTCTGGCACGCTGCACGGCAACGACAGCGGAATACGCGCTAAGCCCAATGTTTCGGGATCATCACTGATAGCGATCACCTCCGCCTGCCGATCGTTCAGCGTGTGGATGAGGCCCCTGATCTCATGGATTAACACACCAGTGGGCGCAATAACGATCACCGGGAACCCGGGTTCGACCATCGCCAGCGGTCCATGCAAAAAATCGGCGCTGCTGTAAGGTTCGACGACCGTATAAGTGAGCTCTTTCAGTTTTAACGCCAGTTCAAAAGCCGTTGCATAGTTGTACCCGCGCCCAATGGTCACACAGGCGACCATGTACCGGTAGCGTGCTGCAATACGCCTGATTTCTGCATCCATTGACAATGTCTTACCAACTACAGCAGGGATAGATTCGATCTCTGCGAGCATGGATTGATCGTCCGCCAGACAAGCGCTCAACAGAGCGATGGCGGTCAATTCGCTGGTATAGGTCTTGGTCGCCGCGATCGAACGTTCTTCACCAGCCTCTATGTCGATCACATAATCCGCCACTCTACCAAGGTCGGACTCGGGTATATTGGTGAACGTTGCCGTTAATGCACCCTGCTCCTGCGCTTCCGCAAGCACAGCAACAATATCCGGGCTCTTGCCGCTCTGGCTGATTCCCAACACCAGCGTATTCTGAAATTTGGGTGGTTTTTTGTAGACCGTGTACAGGCTCGGGGTTGCCAGAGCCACAGGAAGGCGGTTTGTTGAACCTAACAAATATTTGGCATATCTGGCGGCGTTGTCACTCGTCCCTCGGGCAGCAATAACCACATGCGTGATCTCGTGCTCTTGGATCTTGTGTGCAAGTTGTTGAATAACATCGCGTTCTCTTTCGATCAGACCCGACAACACCTGGGGCTGTTCGTGGATCTCTGTATATAGTTGCGTATCTTCAACGATGATCATAAACTCTCTCCGAATTTTGGAATATATTACCAGATAATTTCCCTGTCAGATACGCTGGTCAGGTCGATGATCTCCAACACGTTCGTGCCCATTCTCTGTGCAGACGAGGTGCCCTTGGTCAGTAAAGCCAGTTCCCCACTGATGCCGAACATCTGCAACGCGTCACGGGCATAAACCGCCCAATTCTCCGGTCGCTGGTGCTCATGGATGGGATATACACCGTAAGAGAACTGCAGCCCCTGGCATGTAGCCATGCTGGGGCTTACAGCAATGATCCAGACTGGTAGACGGAACCGGCTCACACGCCTGGCGGTTGCACCGCTCATGGTGGGTGTTATCACCGCTACCGGATCGAGCGTCTTAACACTGAGATCGATACTTAATGAGATCAAATCTTCAGTGTTGATCTCACCGCGCGCATCGGCTTCCTCCAAGATTCCGTCGATCTCCCGCGTATGGGAAAATGGCTCTATCACACAGGCAATGCGCGTCATTACCGCAACCGCCTCCGCAGGATATCTTCCCATGGCGGTCTCCTCGGAAAGCATTACGCAGTCCGTGCCGTCCAGGATGGCGTTAGCGACGTCCGTCGATTCTGCGCGGGTAGGTCTGCTGTGATCGACCATCGATTCGAGCATTTGGGTGGCTGTGATCACTGGTTTACCTACCACGTTCGCCTTACGGATGATCTGCTTCTGCACCAGGGCGATCTCTTCAATAGGTATTTCCACACCCAGATCCCCGCGTGCGACCATGATCCCGTCAGTGCAAGCCAGGATTTCATCCATGTTATCCACCGCGCGAGCACGCTCGATCTTGGCAATAATGAATGGATCATAATCCATTTCTTCAGCCGCTTCACGCACTGCATGAATGTCGTGCGCTTCCTGGACGAAAGACTGGCTGATCGCGTCAATTCCTTGATCTCTGGCAAACTTCAAACATTCATGATCGCGCTCGGTAAAAGCACATATACCCAGATCAACACCGGGCAGGTTGACGCCTTTGAAAGATCGCAGTTCTCCCCCCACCTCCACAGACGTATGGATTTCATTCCCAATAATTTCGAGAACCTTAAGCTGAATAAAACCATCGTTGATGAATATCTTGTCCCCCTCATGGAGCACCTCCGGTAGCTGCTCAAAGTTTATGGAAACACGACTGCTGTCGCCGAGCACCGGGTCTGTCTGGATAATAAAGGGTTGACCTCGCACCAGCTCAACGGGATCATGTACTAACTGATCAATACGCAATTTTGGCCCCGGAAGATCAGCCATAAGTGTAAGCCGCTCACCAATATCGGCGGCTGCCCCGCGTATATTTTCAATTATTTGCCGATGACCATCAAAATCCCCGTGAGCGAAATTCAACCGCGCAATATTCATGCCGTTCCTGATCATCTCGCTCAGAACTTCCGACGATTCGGATGCCGGTCCAATCGTGCATACGATCTTAGTCTTCTTGCTCGGGAGTTGCGCCATTAACAGTTCCTTTAATCTTCAATATAAGCACACCAGTTGGACTAATGCATAAACAATGTAACCGAGCAGATTATTCCATACGTTTGACTAAGTATATCGTATTTGGGAGCAGGTACGCTGTTGAATCAAAAACATAAATATGCAATTTGTTCAGAAATTGCCCGGTCTTTCTGTATATAATATTGCCTAACCCGGATGAACCGGAATTAAGCTAGAATCATGATCGCAAAATTTTTGCTCAGTGTTCAAGTATCTCATAGGTTCAATCCTATTAAGTTTCACTGAGATATGATTGGAAAGGAAGGTATTGTTATGAATGTTATTGTAACCGGCGGTAGCGGACACACAGGAAAGGCAGTCTTCGATCATTTGATCGGTCACGGATACGATGCAACCATCGTTGACATTGTGCGACCTGAGAACGACTATGCACCATACAAACTTTGCGACCTTGCAGACTTCGGTCAGGCTATCGACGTTCTACGGGGAGCAGAAGCGATTGTACACCTGGCCGCTATTCCCCGTCCTACCAACCACCCCAACCACGTAGTCTTCCGCACCAATGTGCTCGCGACATACAATGTCTTCGAAGCGGCTGCTGCACTGGGGATCGAGCGCGTGGTCTACGCCTCCAGCATAAGTGTGACCGGTTATCCCTTTTATGAGAAGTTTTTCGAGCCGCAGTATGTCCCCATCGATGAAGCACACCCCCCTGCTCCGCAGGACGCATATGCCTTATCTAAACACATCGGTGAAGAAATCGCCCAGGCTTTCGTCCGCCGCACAGGCATGATAGCAATCAGCCTGCGCCTGCCGTGGATCCACACGCCGGAGACTTTTCAGGAGGAAATTGTTCCATACCGGGATGACCCCAAATTCGGCGCTTCCAACCTGTGGCTGTACGTTGATGCACGCGATGTCGCTCAGGCATTCCGATTGTGCCTGGAGACGAACCTGCAGGGTTACCATGACTTCTACATCGGCGCTCCGGACACCTTCATGGACATAGACAGCGTTGAGCTGGTCAAATCGTTCTATCCCAACACAGAAATCCGTCCTGGTTTTAATGGAACACAATCTTTGATCAGCAGCAGCAGAGCCGAGCATCTGCTCGGCTACCGGGCAGAAAATACCTGGAGGGGCTATTTATAGTTAGGCTTGATTGAACCGATATAATGATCGATCTGTCTAGGTTAGATTCACTTCTTTCTATCCCTTGACTGATTTCGTTTATTTCGGTAAAATCCGAAATATCCGAAAAGGAAAGTATAATGGCTGAACTTACTCCTGTAATGAAAAATTTTATCCTGCACTGGGGCGAGATGGGCTCCAGTTGGGGTATCAACCGCACAGCAGCACAAATTTATGCCATGCTGTACCTCTCCCCTGAGGCAATGACCGCCGAAGAAATCTGCGAGACCCTATCTCTGGCGCGCTCAACGGTCAGCACCGGTCTGCACGAGCTGCTAGGATGGGGCGTTATCCGTATTTTGCATGTGTTAGGCGACCGGCGTGATCACTACGAATCGATGCACGATATTTGGGAGATGTTCCGCATCATCCTGGAAGAACGGAAACGGCGCGAAGTTGATCCCACGCTGACCATGCTGAGGGAAAATGTATCCGAACCGAGCGGCAGAGAAGAGCTCGATCCTTATGTTGAGGAGAGACTGCTAGAAATGCTTGAATTTTTCGAGATCATCAACGCCCTGTACAAGCAATTTGAACAAATGCCCACCGAAACCTATAAAAAAGCTGTCAGGATGGGTGATAACCTTACCAAGGTGATGAGCCTTATTGCGCAGAACTGAGAGCCGGTTGGATTATTATTGTTATCGTTGGAGTACATGAATGCTTGAAACAAGTATAGATACATTTTCACAAAATCAAAAATTTTCCCCCACAGATTGGCAGCGACCGATAATCCAAGAGCTGGAGTCTGTGGAGGCACGTCTGCATGAAGTACCGGAAGGTCAAAATGAGTTTCTCACCGCAGCCAGCGCACGGTTGTTGTCATCAGGCGGGAAGCGCATCCGCCCAACTTTGAACCTGCTAGCCGCCGGGTTGTTTGATACGCTTGACCAGCATGCCATCTCGATCGCAGCGGCGGTGGAGATGCTGCATACCGCCACACTGGTCCATGACGATTTGATCGACAGGTCCCTGCTCCGACGCGGTGTATCTACCCTGAATGCAGACACTTCTACCGATATCACCGTCCTGACGGGTGATTACCTGTTCGCACGCTCTGCAAATATGGTTGCTGAAGCAGACAATGTAAGGGTTATGCAACTCTTTTCAAAAACTTTGATGACCATTCTAAACGGTGAAATCAACCAGCGCTTCAGTAAATGGCAAATCGACCGCCCAACATATTACGATCGCATCTATGCCAAAACCGCCGCCATGTTTGTGCTCGCCACCCAGTCTGTCGCCGTCATCGGAAAAGCAGACCAGGCCGACCAGGGCGCGATGATCGAATATGGGCGCAACATTGGTATGGCGTTTCAAATTATGGACGATGTGCTGGACTTTACAGGTGACCAGGCAAGGATCGGAAAACCGGTTGGCAGCGATCTACGTCAGGGGATCATCACGCTGCCAGCGATTTATTATATTGAAACAAATGCTGATGAACCATTCGTACAAGATTTCTTAAACTACAATCAGCGCACCGATGACATAATCCAACGAATGGTCGAAGAAATAAGTGAATCAGATGCTATCCAGGAAGCAGTTAGTGAGGCACGGCGGTTCGTACTTAATGGTCAGCGTTCACTGGAAAGTTTCCCAAGCACAAAGTATTCCCGTTCGTTGTTCAGACTAACCGAATACATTATTGAGCGGGACTTATAGTTCTCCAACCATTGTAGTTTGACTTGCAGATTCTCGGGGGCAAATATAAAAAATCCTGATTATGTGTTACATTTAAATAGACTACACAATCACTTTTTCAGCTGAGATAAATACTAAGGTTATATCAGGAGTTTAACTATGAATACCGATGTTATCGAACTGGCAGCTACAGAGTTGAGACGAATATGTGATCCAGACCAGTTCAAGTTCGAGAGTACAGAGGAACTAAGTGATCTGGAAGAAATTATTGGGCAGGAGCGTGCAGTGCAGGCTATCTCTTTTGGGATCGATATCGACAGCCCCGGCTATCACATGTACGCCTTGGGACCTGCTGGTACTGGAAAAACAACCACCATTAAGAAATTTCTGGAGCGTAAAGCAAAACAGCAGCGAACGCCAGACGATTGGTGCTACGTTAACAACTTTGACGATCACGATAAGCCCCGTGCGTTGCGCATGCCTGCTGGTCTGGGTTATACATTTCAGACAGATATCAACCAACTGGTTGTAGAGCTTCAGTCTGAGATACCGAACGCCTTTGAGAGTGAAGATTACGAAAAGGAACAAGAGCCGATTTCCCAGCAGATCCAGAAACGAAAGCAGGAACTCTTCCAGGAGATTGAAAAGAAATCGCAATCCCAGGGATTCACCATGCTGCAAACGCCGCGCGGGATCATGCTGGCTCCTGTCATACGTGGTCAGGTAATCTCACCCGATGAATTTAATAAACTAGATGAAGAGACCAGGCTCGGAATTAAAAACCGTCAGGATGAACTTCAGCAGGAGATGCGAGAGCTTATGCGGCGGGTTCAAGGGCTCCAGCAGGAAGAAAAAGAAGAAATACGCAAGCTGGACCGCCAGGTTGTCAGGTTCGCTGTGGAACACCTTATTGACCGGCTCAAGGAGAAATACAGCGAGCTTGAGAACGTTGTGGAGTTCCTGGACGCCATACGAGTTGATTTGTTGGAAAATGTCGAAGTATTCAAACATGCAAAGGAGTTTGAGCAGGCGCAGCAGCAGCTGCCCTTCCCGGTTATTCAGGCTCAAAGGAAGCCCAATTTCGAGCAATATCGCACCAATTTGGTTGTGGATCACAGAAATCTGGAGGGAGCACCTGTAATAGAAGAAAGCCACCCAACATACGCAAATCTAGTCGGGCGTGTTGAGCACCAAGTCCAATTCGGAGCACTTGTTACAAACTTTTCGATGATCAAAGGCGGATCGCTCCATATAGCGAACGGCGGCTATCTGATGATCGACGTGCGGGACATACTCTCCAAACCGCTCGCATGGGATGGGCTCAAACGGGCGTTAAAAGACAGGGTGATAAGAATCGAGTCGCTGAATCAAGCTTTGGGTCTAATCTCGACCCGCACACTGGACCCAGAACCGATTCCCCTTGAAATCAAAGTAATCATCATTGGTGACCCTTTGCTTTATTACTTGCTCTATAACCTGGATGAAGATTTTCGTGAACTCTTCAAAGTCAAGGCAGACTTCGCTATCCAGATGGATTGGAGCGATGAGACGGCCATCGCCTACGCCAAATTTATCGGAACAATCTGCCGTGAAGAGGGACTGCACCATTTCGAGCCATCAGGTGTAGCGAAGGTGATCGAACAAAGCGCACGCATGGTAGCTTACCAGACCAAACTGGCAACAGTATTCGGCGACATCGTTGACCTGATACGTCAGGCTAGCTACTGGGCGGAGGTAAATAATCACGATTTCGTACTCGGCAGCGATGTCCAACAGGCGATCGAAGAACTGGTCTATCGCTCAAACCGCGTTGAAGAACGTATTCAAGAGCTGATTGC
>JAUXFR010000261.1 GCA_030622805.1 Anaerolineae bacterium
ACCTTATAATAATATCCGTAAGTTTAATTAAAACCATGAAGATTCCAGGTCACATAGAATAGCGAAGGATTAACTGAGAATCTTGGTGTTTACTGGCGTCATCATGACGTGTTGGAAGGTCTGCATAATAGTGGATCAGGAGATAATGTATGAAAACAAAGCCCCTAATCATCATCACTGCCATAATCCTGTTCAGCATCCTGCTGGCTGGTACATTTTCTGCTGGTGTCCTCGCCGGAGGATACCTCACTTCCGTTGGGTTCAAACCGATCGGCACGCACCTGCTGCCGGACAGCACGTCCGAAGTCGCTGAGCTGGAGAGCGATATCACAATTCAGGAACCCGAATCTCTGGAAGACCTCTTCAAACCCTTCTGGCAAACCTGGGAAAAAGTTCACGAAGAATTCGTCGAGCAGCCCGTGGACGATGAACTGCTGATGCGCGGCGCGATTTCAGGTATGCTCGAATCGCTCGATGATGATCATACCTCTTATCTGGACCCGGATCTGCAGGAACAATTCGAAGCCAGGTTGAATGGGCAAGAATACGAAGGCATCGGCGCGTGGGTGGATATCCGCGGTGAATACCTGACAGTTATCGCTCCAATTCCGGGCTCACCCGCCGAGAAAGCCGGTCTCAAGCCCGGCGACCAGATCCTTGCCATCGATGGCGAGGACATGACTGGTGTTGATCCTGAACTGGCCCGCCAGAGTGTGTTGGGTCCCAAGGGGTCAATCGTCACCCTCACCATCCATAGGGACGGCGTAGACGAACCATTTGATGTGGATATCAAGCGCGACAGCATCCTGATTCCGACCGTGGAAGGTCGCATACTGGAGGACGAGAACATCGCTTATATCCAGCTTTACACCTTTGGCTCCAGCACCCACAACGACCTGCGTAAGGAGCTTAAGGCTCTCATGAAGCATAATCCTGATGGTCTGATCCTCGATCTACGCAACAACGGCGGCGGATACCTGAACAGCGCGATCAGCGTGGTATCGGAGTTTATTGACGAAGGTATCGTGATGTACGAAGAGTACGGTGATGGAACCCTCGAAGAGTTCAATGCCAAGCGTGGGGGGCTGGCAACGGATATCCCCATGATCGTGTTGATCAACGAAGGCAGCGCGTCGGCCTCCGAGATCGTCGCCGGCGCAATCCAGGACTTCGACCGAGGGAATCTGGTCGGGGTGATCTCCTTCGGCAAGGGCTCAGTGCAATCCGTCACCGCCCTGGTCAACGATCAGGGGCAGATCAGGATTACGACCGCACGCTGGCTCACCCCGGACAAGCGACAGATCAACAGAATCGGGCTGGAACCTGATTACATCATCGAATACACAGAGGAAGATTTCGAGGCAGACCGCGACCCGCAATTAGAGAAAGCCATCGAGCTGCTGACCCAATAAACCACCAGGGCTCCAAGCCACCAGGGTGCACTAAGAAAAATTATAAAAAGGAATTTGAATGTTCTACTTTTTAGACCCACGCTACCTGATGTTCATGCTGCCCGGACTGATACTCATGCTGGCTGTGCAGCTTTATGTCAGTTCTGCATACAAAAAATGGAGCAAAGTACAGGCGAAAAGCCGTATGACTGGCGCACAGGCAGCGCAGCGCCTGATCAACCGCGGCGCCCTATACGGCGTGCGAATTGAAGGTGTGCGCGGCAGGATGAGCGATCACTACGACCCGCGCAGCAAAGTGCTGCGCCTGTCCGAAGGCGTGTACAACGGGAGCTCGGTTGCGGCTATGGCGATCGCCGCCCACGAACTGGGTCACGCCATGCAGGACAAGGAAGAATACTTCCCACTACGCCTGCGCGCTGCTCTGGTTCCAGCAGTCAATATCGGCTCCTACCTGGGCTGGATACTGATCATCATCGGCCTGTTTCTGCAGATGACCACTCTCGCCTGGTTGGGCGTAGTCGTTTTCGCCGGTGGGGCTTTGTTCGCACTGGCGACCATCCCGGTCGAGATGAACGCCTCTGCGCGCGCCAAAGAGATGCTGGTGGCTTCTGGACTGATCGTCGGTCAGGAAGAGATGCGCGGCGTCAACCGCGTGTTGAACGCTGCCGCGCTGACCTATGTGGCTGCGCTCGTCACCGCCGTTCTGCAGCTGCTGTACTGGGTATCGCTGGTGCTGGGCATGGGCAGAAGGCGCTAACCAATATCATCCCACTCTGGTAGATGGGGCATCCCCATGCCCCATATCACTCGACTGCAAAAGACTCGCGCGTCCCGGACAGCAGGCAATAAACAAGGATCGCACCGTTAATCACCAGCGCGGAAATCATCGTCTGCAGGCTTGATCTTCCCAGCATCGACACAACCGCCAATACCAGGTTCAGGCTGGACAGGATCACCAGGAGCCACCACGTCCCCGGGTCCTTTCGCCAGAGCCCGATCATCAGCCATATCCAAACCGCCGCCACAATGCCCCATAGGGTCGCACCGATCAAACCATATGTGAAAAATTTAGTGTTAAATGGACCGTATATCGGGAACAGATGGAACAACTGCAGGCTGTGGATCAACGCCAGCACAGCAGCCAACCCGGCTAATAAAGATAGGACGATTACGCCGAAGCCCCTTTTCCGGTTTAGCACTTACATTCCACCGTCTCTTTCTCACCACAAAGATGATGTCTATATTATAACCTTTGAATCAATTCAAAGGCTGATATAAAAAAACCCGTTTTCTCTGAGAAAACGGGTTTTTGGATTGTGATATCGATCAGGTGCTATTCACGTTAACCGGGGGTGCCGTACTTTACTACGTTTATCATATCAGACCGCAATTCATCCGCGGCTTTATGGCTCAAATGCGAAATCGTCCACATAGAAATTCGAGGGCAGCGTGCTGTCGCTCTCAAAATACAACTTCACCGATGGCG
>JAUXFR010000177.1 GCA_030622805.1 Anaerolineae bacterium
AACCGATAACATCACCGGCAGGTACATCTCGGACGAACGCGCCGCCGCCGGTTGGCGCATCTACGTAGGCGAACATGGGCGTTGGTGTGGGCGTTGGCGTAGTGGTGCGGGTCGCTGTAGCCGTTGGGGGAAGTGGTGTTGCGGTCGCTGTGTAGGTTGTTGTTGGTGGAACTGATGTAAGTGTAGGTGTGAAGGTTGCTGTCGGGGGTGCAGGGGTGAGGGTGATCGTCGGTGTTGGCGTAGGCAGTCCGATCTGTGCGCCAATTACCGCGCCCGTTCCACCGATTCCAATAATCAGGAGCACCCCGAGGATTAAGATCACTCCGCCCAGGGTGTAACCAAACAGTGTCAGTGGGCGAAAACCCAGGATTGCCAGCGTGAGTGCTCCCAGCAGAGACCCCCAGGCCAGGTAAACGGTATAAACGACCAAACCATCCGGCCACAGATCCGGAATACCACTGGTCACACCGAATCCGGCAGCAGCGATGGGGATGTATAGACTATATGCCAGCGCGACGCTGGTAATTTGCGCACTGCGCTCGTAATGGACCGTAGCAGCCGATGTCAACACCGCTCCGGCTGCCAATAAGATGATATTTGACCACGATAGCTGTACATGATAATGCGCCAGAGAGTAGCTGGCAGGGGACCAGGTTTGCGAGATGTAACCGCCAAGTGTTCCCATCAAGAACACCAGCAGGCTCCCTATCAAAAGAGCAACCAGACTTCGGGCAAAGAATTGAAAAGAACCGATCACAGTCCCTAACGAAATTCCAACAAATGGCGCCATAAGTGGTGCGATCAAGGCTCCCAAAATCAGGATGGCGGGTGAGTCGATCAGCAATCCGAAACTGAGAATGAGTCCTGCAGCAAACGAGAACAGGAAGAAATCCAGGGAAGGTGAGGTGCGGTGTGCGATCTTTGAGAGGAAATCGGCTCTTTCGTCAGCATTCAGAGGCGCCAATAAACGGTGCGCTCTCCTCCGGCGCGCTGGCGGCAGGCTCTTGGGATCGTCGGGGAATTGTTCGGTCTTGGGGAGGTTCATAAATCCTGCTGAGAACTATATATTATTGCAATGCTCCACTATGGTCTATTATAACTATTTTCGCAGGCTTGCGACGAGCCGCAGCGGTTTTTCGAGCAGTTCAAGTGTAGAGCGGATATCCGGCATGACCAGATCAGCCGCAAGCAGCGTTTCTACAGCGCTGCCCTCCTGTGATAGTACGCAGATGCCGATCGCAGCGTTTTCCAGCATGGCCTCATCGTTCGCTCCCTGACCGACTGCCACAACATGGGAAGCGCCCAATTGCTGCACGTATTCAGCCTTTTTACGGGCTTCCTCTCCTGGCTGGATAAGCACTGCCTGCAAACCGAGCTGATGGTCGATCAGGTGCTGTCTTCCGTGTGTGTCGGCGGTCAGCAGATGAATTTCCAGGCGGTCGCTGAGAGAGCGCAGCGCGCGTGCCACCCCCTCCAGAAGCTGACCGTCTACAGCCAATGTTCCGTTTACATCGCTAACAAGATGCTCCAGTTGAATTATTCCGCGCCCTGGGATGTTGAGTTCGATCATGGGGTTATTATAGCTGATTTACAACAGGGTGTTAATCATCGTGACCGATAAACATATCTCGGGTAAAATAGAGCAGGTTTTATTGGTTGACAAGAATTTTTTTCATTGTTTTTGTGATAAAAGCTGTTCCGTTGATGTTTATGGTAATCACAAAGAAACCAAGACGAAAGAAGATGGATAAAAAAAGAGATAGCACAAACCTGGTGCACCTTCTGGCTTGTCTACTATTTCTCTTGCTCATAACAGCGTGTGGTACAGCAACTGCTGAACCCGCAATACTTACAACGACCCCCGATACTGTTGAAGAACCAACGCTTGAGGTTACCCCAACAGTGGTTACCATTCCAACGCCGACGGAATCTTCAGAGATTGTTATTTTGCTGGCGCCTCCGGGTTCGGAAGCGGATAACGCGGCTGACCTGCAAAGCGTGTTGGAAGAATTGAGCGAGCGCGATAACCTGGAACTCCAAACCGTATCTCAGCTTTCATCTTCCGATATCAACGAAGACGTACGTTTAGTGGTTGTGCTGCCGCCTGATCCTGGTGTCATGGCGCTGGCTACTGCTGCACCTCATACGCAGTTCTTAGCAGTGGGTATCCCAGGGTTTGAACCTACGCAAAACCTGAGTGTACTTGGCGCACTGGGAGAGCAACCAGACCGGCAGGGCTTTTTAGCCGGTTATATGGCAGCAACCGTTACACCAGAATGGCGGGTGGGTGTGATCAGTTTTGAAGACACAGCTCCCGGCAAGGCTGCTGGGAATGCTTTCCTGAACGGGGTAGTATTTTTTTGTGGTTTGTGCCGCACAGCCAGCCCTCCGTACTATGAATACCCTCAAATTTACAGATTACCGGCTGGTGCTGGAGATGCGCAGTGGAGCACCGCCGTTGATTATATGGTAGGCAACGTAGTCCAGACCGTATACGTATCACCTCAGTTGGTGGAAACTGAGCTGCTGCAGTATCTGGCGGATTCTGGGATTAACATTATCGGAAGCGCGGCACCCCCGAATACGGTTTGGGAGAATTGGGTCGCCTCGATTGAAGTAGATTGGCTGACACCGCTGCGCGCACTCTGGCCCAGGTTGATCTCTGGTGAGGGCGGGGCTGCCGAGGAAGTCCTTCTTGTGATAACAAACCAGAATCCAGCGCTCTTCAGCCCCGGTCGGCAGCGCCTTGTAAATAAACTGCTAGTCGATTTACAGGATGGTTATATCGGGACAGGAATCGACCCGCTTACTGGCGAACCGCATTATTAGCGAAAATGAGACATGTGTGTCACCTGTTGTCCCGCACATAATCGCTGTCTTTCACCCGTAGAAAGTGAAGAATGACATATTGCAGAGAGAACGATTCCATGCTAAACTTCTACCAAGAATACTATTGTTAAATATTTTTGTACATCGGGGAATTTCTGATTTGGTAGATATAAAGGAGGTGTGCCGATCAATAATCCGTATCGAATCAAATTGACGTAAAACAAGAAAAAACTATACATCTTTTTGGAGGAGAAAAGTAATGTCTAAAAAACTATATGTAATATTTTCGATTTTGATCGTTGCAGGCATGCTGCTGGCTGCCTGCGGCACCACACCGGATGAAGAGGCTTTCAAAGCCTGCCAGGTCACCGATGCCGGCGGCATTGATGACAAATCCTTCAACGCGACTGCCTGGAAGGGCGCCCAAGATGCCGCGTCTGAACTCGATATTGAAGCGAAATACCTTGAATCACAACAGCAGACTGACTACGAGAAGAACATCAACGCTTTCATCGAAGAGGGCTGCGATATCATCATCACAGTCGGATTCCTGCTTGGTGACGCAACTGCTGCATCGGCGGAAGCCAATCCAGACCAGATGTTTTCGATTGTTGACTATGCCTATGACCCCGGGTATGACAACGTGCTCGGTCAGGTGTTCAACACGGACGAGGCCGCATTCATGGCCGGTTATCTGGCTGCCGGTGTGTCTAAGACTGGTAAAGTCGGCACCTTCGGCGGCATCCAGATCCCGACAGTGACAGTCTTCATGGATGGATTTTCTATGGGTGTGGATTATTACAATCAGCAGAAGGGAACCAGCGTAGAAGTGCTCGGTTGGGACCCGGCATCGCAAACCGGTCTGTTCACAGGCAACTTCGAAAGCCTGGATGACGGACGTGCCATGGGCGAGACGCTGATGGATGAAGGCGCGGATGTTATCATGCCCGTTGCCGGTCCGGTTGGTCTTGGAACGGCTGCAGCGATTCAGGAGCGTGGCGGTGTTTACATCATCGGCGTGGACTCCGACTGGACCCAGACTGCACCTGAGTTTACCAATATCGTGCTGACCTCCGTTTTGAAGAAGATGGACGTCACCACCTTCAAGGCCATCGAATCCGTTTTAGACGGCACCTTCGCTGGTGGTGTGGTAGTCGGTACACTGGATAACACCGGTGTCGATCTGGCTCCCTACCATGACCTGGCATCCATGGTATCGAGTGAACTGCAGTCTGAGCTCGATAGTATTCGACAAGGGATCATTGACGGCACGATTCAGACATCCCCTTAGTTTGAATACCGAAATAGTTTATGGTGTGTGAAGCATGAATGCTCCATCGAAAAAACTGTGGCCATTTGGCTTGAAACTGCAGGATTCTCACACGCCGTGAACGAAATATCAGACAACAATTTGAATGGAGCTGGTAAACAACCGGCT
>JAUXFR010000091.1 GCA_030622805.1 Anaerolineae bacterium
ATTGCTAACTGCTAATACCCAACCGCTAACTGCCAATCGCCAACACCAATATCTTTCCGCACCTTACCAACCGCATAACGACAACAAGCCATTAAGTCCCGGCGCATGCTGTCAAGCTCTGTCTGCTGCCTTTTATCTTTTGCAGCAGATTTTCATGGAACGACTTCTTCTATATAAGTCGCAATCAGTCGCTCGTCGGCTAACATCTGTGCCTTGACCATGATCTCCGAACCGAGCATCGGCGAGCCGCGGATCAACGTGTCCGGCATCACAGTTATCGTGACACCATCGATCAGCCACTGGTTCGATGCGACGCTGTGGAGAGTAGCCGTTACTTCATACACGCGTGGTCGGATGCTGTGTGCGATTACCGTTCCGTCCGATCGGGTTGTTCCATCGACCCGCACCCATACGCTCAGGTTGAGATCCCCGATTACTTGAGTGTCCTCCAGGAACTGCACTGGGACTTCCCCTACGATCCTCTCCCCACTGGAATTCGTCTCACTCAACGCACCCGTAAAAGACACACTCTCGCTGCGGGATTGTTCGGTCAGCGCTTTGACTTCGCTATGACGCTCCCGGTCAAAAGTTTTTTCCAATTCCAACCGTTCACCAGCGACATTGGTCAGCATCAGGCGTATCCGCTCATTGTATCGTTTGAGTGGGTAAAGTCGCTCTCCGGGCAGCGAGCGAGATGATAGCAGCAGGAGCACTACCGCAGCGATTACGAGGATAAACAGCAGCACCAGGGGCGTAAACGAAATAGAGCCGCTAGAATCGGATGATGATTTCGATCGCTGACGTGGTTTGCGCGACCGGTGATAGGTAGGTGGTTGGTTGTTGATCTGACCCATAAGGGGACTCCTTCTTGCAACTATACCATCAATTCCATGATGTGATCGAAGTTCTATACACAGAAACTGCGCTATGATATATAATCCTTTACACTTTTCTCCCTGCCAGGTGGTTGTTTGACCGGCATTGAAACGATGGTAATTTGTACAAACACATAGTCCTATGGTTATCTTCGACTGGAGGGGAAAAATAGCTGCATTGATTGAGAACCCGTGTTTTAGTTTCTTTATTGGCAGGAATGATTTGCACAGGCTGATTATGATGAAAACGGGAACATTAATCACCAAAGGGAAATAATTTGTTACAATAATAGGTGCATTTTACCGAAGGATGCCTTTTCGGAGGTTGTTATGACGGACGTGGCGACGGATCCCAAATTAACAGGGTTAGAAATCGAAGATACGGAACCCGAGCAGATTGATCTGCGTAATCCTGAATTATTCATCAACCGTGAACTCAGTATGCTCGAATTCCAGCGCCGGGTGCTGCAGGAGGCGTGGGATAACGGCAACCCACTGCTGGAGCGTTTGAAGTTTATCGCCATCCTGGGTTCGAACCTGGATGAATTCTACATGGTTCGGGTTTCCGGCTTGAAAAAGCAAATTGCCGCTGGTGTGATCGACACACCAGCCGATGGCATGACTCCGGCTGAACAACTGGCTGCCGTTCGGAAAGTTGCCTGGGAATTGATGACAGAAGCCAGGGAATGTCTCTGCAAAGAGTTGCTGCCGCAGCTGAGCGATTCAGGCATTAATATCCTCGATTATGAAGAACTCAACACAAAGCAGAAAAATATCGCTGACCAGTATTTTGAGGAAGTCGTTTTTCCCGTATTGACGCCGATGGCTTTTGATCCAGGTCATCCCTTTCCGCACATCTCCAATCTGAGTCTCAACCTGGCAGTGGTCGTCGAAGACGAAGATCAGCAGGAACATTTTGCGCGTTTGAAAATGCCGGCAACACTTATGCGATTGGTGCCCATCAAGCGATCATCCGGCGGCACACGCAAGGATGGCACAGTACCTTTCTCGCATTCTTTTGTGTGGCTCGAGCAGGTTATCGCTGCGAATATGGACAAGCTTTTTCCGGGGATGAAGATTCTAGAAGCGTACCCATTCCGGCTGACCAGGGATGCTGATATGGCGATCCAGGAACTGGAAGCCTCGGACTTGTTGGAAACGATGGAGCAGAGTGTTCGGCAGAGACGCTTTGGTTCTGTTGTGCGCATGACAATTACCGATTCCATGCCCGACCACATCCGAGAGATCCTGATCGAGAACCTGCGTATGGATCGTAGGGATATGTATGTGCTCGATGAACCGTTGGGATTGAGCAATCTGATGAGCTTGCACAGCATAGACCGCTATGATTTGAAAGATCACCCATTCAAACAGGCCATCGCACAGCAGTTCAGACAGGAACCGCCGCACGATGGGGATATATTCGCTGCTATCCGCCGTGAAGACATTTTGATTCACCACCCTTACGACTCTTTTTTGCCAGTGGTCAGATTCCTTAAGCAGGCTGCCAGAGATCCAGATGTGCTGGCAATAAAACAGACGCTTTACCGCGTCGGTGGTAACTCGCCGGTCGTTAGCGCCCTCATGGATGCCAGGGAGCATGGAAAGCAGGTTACTGTGCTGGTAGAACTTAAGGCTCGCTTTGACGAAGAGAGCAACATCGAATGGGCGCGCATGATGGAAAAAGAAGGCGTGCATGTCATCTACGGACTGCTTGGATTGAAGACTCACTCGAAAATCCTGCTCGTGGTCCGCAAAGAAGGTGAGCATATCCGCCGTTATATGCATCTGGCGACCGGAAACTACAATGCCATAACAGCTCAAATTTACGAGGATATTGGCATGTTCACCTGTGACGATGAAATCGGCGCCGATGCCACAGATCTGTTTAACTACCTCACCGGTTATTCAGCGAAGCAAGATTATCGAAAGTTGATGGTGGCTCCCATTAATTACCGATCAAAAATGGAAACACTGATTGATCGCGAAATCGCGCACCAAAAAGAAAATGGGGATGGTTATTTGATCTTTAAAATGAATTCACTGGCGGATCCTCCAATTATCCGTAAGTTATACCAGGCATCTCAGGCAGGCGTAAAAATCGATCTATTCATACGCGGGATTTGCTGCTTACGACCCGGAATACCAGGGGTGAGCGATAATATCCGGGTGCTGAGTATCGTTGGTCGTTTCCTGGAGCACAGCCGGATGTATTACTTCCGCAACGGTGGTGATGAGCAGATTTATCTGGGCAGCGCTGATTTGATGCCGCGCAATATCAACCGGCGTGTGGAAGTTTTATTTCCCGTACAGGACCAGCGAATCATCCGTTATTTACGCGACGAGGTGCTCGCGATTTACATTGATGCGAACCAAAAAGTGCGTCAGCTAAACCCTGACGGAACGTACGAATTTTTAACACCGAATTCAGGTGATCCTTTGATAAACGTCCAGCAATATCTTGTCAATGTTCGTAAGAAAGTGGATTTGTAAGACGGATGCGTGGAATTTTCTGCAGCTTTTAATAAATTATATCTGTGATTTTTGTTTTGATTGGAGAGCGGTATGGAACAAGACCCTTTGAATGACAGCCAAAATCTATCTACGGAAGATAGAGATGATGGATCGGGGACAAAGCACGCAGGTTATGTAAGTGAACTCGCGTTGACGTTGTTCGATCATACACTTACGCTTCATGAACTTAATGCGGGTTGTCGGAGTATCTTAGCGAAAGCGCCGTTTCTATTGGATCATCATTTGCCGTCTGGTAAAAAGAAAACACTCAAAGCGGCACGGCAGTTGGTGAAAGATAATGTTTCTGATGAATATACGGATGTTCAACAGGAAGTTCTTGTGGCGCTTATTGCATTGGGTAATGGTAATGTAAAGCGTAATATGATTGCTGATCTGGGTTTAGATCCTGTTCAGCAGCGCGAAGTACTGACCTTATTGGCGATACTGCGCGTCGCAATTGGACTCGATGAATCGAACAGCCAGTCGACATATATTCCACAGATTGAAGTGTCCAAAGCGCGGATATGGATCGTTGTCGACGGTCCAGAAGCAGCACTTGATGCAGCAACCGCCCAGCACAATGCCAATCTTTGGGAGAAGGCCGGCTACCCAAAAGTCAAGGTGCTTGAAGCGAGTGAAGCGAAACAGGAAATCTTACCCTATCCAGAACCAATCGAAAGCCCCGGGGTGCTTCCGGAGGACACAATCGCAGAGGCGGGTCGTAAGATCATGCGCTACCATTTCGCGCGTATGCTTGCCCATGAAGCCGGTACTCGGCTGGGTGAAGACATTGAGGATCTGCATAAAATGCGCGTTGCCACCCGAAGGATGCGGGCTGCGTTTGTGGTCCTTGAGAGTGCATATGAACAACGGATTGTAAAAGCATACATGAAGGGGCTACGGAACACTGGAAGGGTGTTGGGACGTGTCCGTGATCTGGATGTAATGATAACCAAAGCCCGTATATACCAAAGAGAGCTGCTGGAAGACCAGCAGTCCGAGATGGAACCTTTAATAGAAGAGTGGCTGTCAACGAGAGAGACGCTGCACCAGGAAATGCTGGTTTATCTTGATAGCGATGCTTATCAGACATTCAAGCGCAAATACAACATCTTTCTCAGCACTCCCAACGCCGGCGCACATCCGGTTCCGAAAGATGAGCCCCATCCAAGTCGCGTCATGGAATTAACACCGGTTATGATCTATGATCGGATGGCAGCTGTCCGGGCATATGACCCGTGGCTGGTAGATGCGTCAATAGAGTTGCTTCACGCATTACGAATCGAGATAAAATATCTGCGTTACACTGTTGAATTCTTCCGGGAGGTTCTCGGATCCGATGTGGATGCCGTAATCGATATGATGAAGACGATGCAGGATCATCTGGGGGATTTAAACGATACGCAAATTGCGGCAAAAATTGTTGGTCAGTTGCTTGACGAGTGGGATTTGGACCAGGAAACGCTGCCGATCAGTGAGCGGAGAAGCCCAGAAGTGATCGTATCTTACATGGCCTCCCGACATGCAGATCTTCACAATCTGACCCTCACTTTCCATGAAGTCTGGAACCAATTCAATCAACCCGAATTGAGACAGATTCTGGCGCGCTCGGTTGCGATATTATAAATAGCAGGTTGTGGGGATTAAATTCGATCAGGTGGAATGGGAGGATTGAGCCTGGGTTAGCCTATCCCTATCTTGGGTTTACATCTCGTTGAGAATCACCCGGTCAATCCCGCGGTCTATCTCCCATGGATAAACGATGTGAGCGTCAGTGATCGCTGCGTAATAATCGGGGCGAGCAGATCCGAACAGGTTCCGGTGTGGGTTAAAGTGCAGTACGCATGTATGTGGAAATCCACCCGCGGCTGATACGCGGATTTTTACCGATGTGATCGTCCGTCCTGACCCCCACACATCATCTACCACCAGAATGCGTCGCCCTCGCAGCAGATGGTCTTCTGGGAATTGGATAAATTGCGGCCACGCCGCCAGTTTTGCAACTTCCTTCTCGACCTGCGCGGGAAAGTCAACAGCGGCTGTAAGCAAGTGCGTGATTCCCATAGCCTCAGCTAACAAGCCGCCCGGTATGATCCCCCCTCTTGTTATCATTACCATGGCTTCATAATCCTCATCGAATTGAGGAATCAGGTGAGAGATCAAACCATCTACTTCTTCCCAGGTCAGCATTTCATTCCGCGGGGGCGGCATAATCGGCTCCTATGTCCTCGGTCTCCATTTATGGAGAACATTCTCTTGTATGGAGAACCGTAAAAATTATACACTCATTTTACAGCAAGTTTGGTGGATTTACGAAAACTTTCCAATCACTTAGGTGTCGACCACGTAGTAGTGATGTTGGATCGTGACCGCTGAGAACGATCTGCCAGCGGTAGTATCCACTGATGCGGGAGAAGAAACAGGGCACGGGTCCGATAACCTTTATTGAGCGGCGCCCTTCTTCTCTTATCCACTCTTGAATTTGAGCCGCCATAGTTTGTGCAGTTTTCTCGGCGCGCTCGGGTTTCAGATCGCGGTATTCAAGCTTCACGAGACGGGTGAACGGCGGATATCCTAACTTGCGCCGGTAGATTAATTCGCGCTTGTAAAAGTTTAAATAGTCGTGTTTTGAGGCAGCTTTGATCACATAATGTTCAGGTTGGAATGTCTGAAGAATGACACTTCCTCCTAATGGGCTTCGCCCTGCCCGTCCAGCCACCTGGGTCAATACCTGGAATGTTCTCTCAGATGCGCGGTAATCGGGCAGATTTAGCCCTACATCAGCCAGAATGACCCCAACCAGGGTAACCAGTGGAAGATCCAACCCTTTTGCCAGCATTTGCGTACCGATCAGAACATCGGCG
>JAUXFR010000248.1 GCA_030622805.1 Anaerolineae bacterium
CGCGGCCCGTTGAATGGGGGTGAGATTGCGAACATCATCTTCAAGTGCCAGAGAAGCAGAGTGGATAGGCGCAAATAATCCGCCGCATCTTAAGTTGCTGGACCGCAGCAATCTTTCTAAATTCGCGGGCAGTTCCTTTTGAAAGGCGTTAAACCCGCTGACCGCCATGGATGCTTTCATAATCCAATGTGTCGACCGGCCTGGTTTAAGACCCATATACTCTAATGTTCTCAGATCATTTGGCTCAGGCAGCGGGATCAGAGGGGGTTTTTCGTAACCCTCGATTTGTTCATAAATATCCTGGCTCCGTTCATAAGGGTCCATACGTCCTCCTTACTGTTGTCCATCATGACAATCGTTATCATTGGTTTGTAGTTCCGTTGATCTCGTCAGGTTCCATAATAAGGAAAGTGGAGACGAAATGAAGGCTTACACCCGGCTCGATTAAGCATGCGTGGACGAAAACGATTATTCCGTTTTTGCTGCAGCTCTGGCGCGGTCTTCCTTATCCAGGATTTTCGCCTGCTGGAGTGATTTTCCGATGAAGATACCATAAAGCGCCACAGCGACGATCGCTACGAAGACATCGTATATGGAAATTTCGATCGGATCTCTTAGAATTACTACAGTTCCGAAGAAGAACATCGCTGTATTAGCGAGGATGGCGAGCACACGCACTTCGGTCGGTCCAAACTTGCCATACGAGATCTGGAAAACGCCCGTCACCGCCGTGGTCACATAAACATATATCGACATCAGCAGGTAGCCTACCAGTGCAATAGCTGCTATGTCGAAACGTACGTAGTATGTCAGGCCCAGTCCCAAAAAGACCATCACCTCGCTGATAGCATCCACGATGTGGTCGACGAAGAAACCGTACTTTGGGCGCTCGATTTTACGGTGGCGCGCCAGTGTGCCGTCCAGGCTGTCACCGTACCAGTTGATCACGAAACCCAGACTCGCCAGCCACAGGAAGGCAGGGTTGATCCGTGAGAGCGCGTAGCTGACAAATATGAGTACCGAACCGAAAATTCCGATGATGGTCAGGATATCCGGCGTCATCCAGGCAGGTTGGTGAGCTGCCAGCCAGGCAAGCGCCGGTCTTTCCAGCGGTCCCAGCAGGATGTCGTTGACTCTCTGATGTGATTTTATCTTGCTCATAAGTTGATTCCTTTCTTGATCGAATGAAGTGATAATAGTTTATTATGCATTATGATACTACTGAAAAGAGGTAAATTCCATTCATTTTGTGCGAGAAGATCAGCTAAAAATAGGATATTTCAGAGAAGCCAGCAATTAATTGCGTATGATATTTACTTCAAAGAGTCTCGCAATTTCGTCTCTCTCCGGTCTGGGAAGCTGCTTCCGTTCTTTATTGATATGCTGCCAGACACATATTTCAGGTTCTCGAGCTGCTGGATCCGGTCTGGGTTCCTCAACCTCGCCTATATCAGCGCAGGGGATATGCTCCTTTTCCAGAGCTGCGCAGATAGACCCGGCATCGTCTGGATGAACCGACGCCAGCAGTGCTCCTGATGCGATCGCAGCAAAGGGGTCCAGGTGCTGTGGAGCGAATGCCTGGTTTACCCGCTCCCAAAGCGCAGATACGGGCACTGCGTCGGGATTTATGCACAGGGAGGTCTGGCTGGCTTCTGCCAGCTCCCACAGGGCCGCGCTCAGCCCGCCTTCGGTCGGATCGTGCATGGCGTGTACCCGCCCTGCGCTGATCGCAATCTGCGCATCACGAACCACGCTGATCCCCGGGTGTTCCAGGTAATCCTGCGCTTGTTGAAGCTCTTCTTGGGTCAGGTGGGGTAACATCCGGTCGCTGAACTCGCGCGCCAGGATCGCTGTCGCTTCAATGGGCACGAGCTTGGTCAGCAGCAGCCGGTCACCAGGCTGCGCACCGCGCGGCGTGATCAGGCGCTCCGGCGCGACTTCGCCGATCATGGTACCGACCAGGATGGGACGATCGAGGTTGTACGTGATTTCTGTGTGCCCACCGATCACTGTTATATCCAGCGCAGTGCAGGCATCGTATACCTGGTCCATTGTATTATCCACAAGATCAATATCGGTCGTCCCCTCGGGGAGCAGCAGGGTGACCAGGAACCAGCGCGCCGTTGCGCCGGTGGTGGCGATATCGTTGGCGTTGACCTGCACCGCGTACCAGCCGATCTTATCGCTTGCGAACGTGATCGGGTCGGACTTGACAACCAGCAGCCTCTCTCCCAAATCGATCACCGCGCAGTCCAGACCGATCCCTGGTCCGAGCAGAACACGCGGATCTTCCAGGGGCGCTCTCTCCAGGATCGTTTTCAGCAGGTTGTGCGGCAGCTTCCCAACCGGCAGGCTATTTTTCGATAACATCTAACATCTAATTTCTACTATCTAATCTCTCGTTCTACGCCGTTTTATACCCGATCATGCGCAGGAAATTTTTTCGCCAGGCGATATCGTCCTCCTGCTCGATCCCTTTGGGCGGCTGCCCGTCGATAACGCCCAGGACACCGCGTCCCTGCTCGCTCTCTGCAACGATCACCTGTGTGGGATTGGCGGTAGCACAGAAGATGTGTGCGACTTCTGGCACCATCTTGATTGCGTTGAGCACATTGATTGGAAAATATCCCTCGCCCAGGAAAACGATGAAGGAGTGACCTGCTCCGATCGCCTGGGCGTTCTGCTGCGCCAGTTTAATCATTTCTTCGTCGGTGCCTGTCCAGCGAATCAGGCATTTGCCGGAAGCCTCGCAGAATGCCAGACCAAATTTGATGCCCGGCACGGCGGTGACGAGCGCCTCGTGTACATCTTCGACGGTTTTTATGAAATGTGTTTGTCCGAGGATGAAGTTCGTCTCAATCGGCTTCTCGATTTTAACCACTGATAGTTCCATGTGTTGCTCCTTATTCGATAGATTAGGAATTGCCCATGATATATTATATATCAACCTTAGAACGTAGACCGCCGAAGAATGTGGACCGGTAAATAACTTAGACCGGCATCCCCACGATGTAGGATGGCTTTCCATAGCCGTCGGGAAGTTGGATGGTGTAGCATGGCAGGTATGGAAACCTGCCCTACGACAGCGCCAGCGCGATCCGTTCGGCGTCCTCGACGATCAGGGACACCGGTTTGAATTAGACTTTAAATAAAAAAAAGCCGGC
>JAUXFR010000187.1 GCA_030622805.1 Anaerolineae bacterium
TCCTCAGGCAGGTAACCCATAGATTTTTCCAACTGCAGGGCGATTACCCGTTCTGGAACACGCCATACCTGCGTCCGGCGCTCGTCATACTCAAGCAGCTGCCAGGCGCGCGGCGTCTGATGTTCAGAAATACGTAAGCCTGCTGCATCAATCTCGGAAGATCTCAACCAGGACTCGACCATCGATGATAAATCACCACCAATACCAGCGACAAGTCCTACATTTTTTGACCACAGCCGCATCCCGAACGCCGTCTGGGGACCCCCACCTCCCAGAACACCCATTTTCGTTTCACCATCCGGGTAAACGATATCATCAATGATCACACCGAACGCAACAAAGTCAACGCAGCCTGTCAAATTTCCGAACCTCTTGAGCCTATGAAAGATTCCACCTGCGAGCGTGTTGGCAGACCCGCTCGAGGGCCGATTTTTTGTATGGATAACGCCGCAGCAGTGTTTGCGAACTGCAGCACCTCCGCTAATGGTTTCCCGGACAGATACTCACACAGAAATGCTGCATGAAAACAGTCACCCGCACCGGTAGTATCAACTACAGGCACTTCAAATCCTGGTGCATACGCCCTGTTATTGGGAGAGAACACGCTGGCGCCCCGCTCCCCCAGCGTGACGCAAACACATTCTGGTCCAAACTCAAGCACCCTGGCAGCGCCAGTTTCAGGATCGTCACTACCCGTCATTAATGCCAATCCACGCGGGTTGCAGAAAACCACGTCCGTGTTTCTCAGCACGGCATCCAGTTCCGAGCCTTTAATTGCAGAACTGGCTTCGACATCGATCGCTATCAGCCCTCCGCCTGCGTGCACAACATCCGCCAGCGGGAGAAACCACTCTGGTTTATAGGGCGGCAGGTAAACAACTTTTACATCATGCAAGATAGCATGAGCCTCCCCCTTCAGATGTGGTGGTCCATCTGATGTAGGAACAACCAGAATTGTGCGCGCCCCCGACGGCTCCAATAGAATTACAGTGAAATCCGTTGCATTCTGAGCGTTGACAATCGCCAATGAAGTATCGACACCATACGCTTTAAATCCGTCCAGCAAGATACGACCAAACTCGTCGTTCCCTACCGTGCCAATCCAGGCAGAATGCAAGCCCAATCTAGCTGCAGCACAGGCGGTGTTAGAAACGAAGCCGCCGGGCTGCTTCTCAATAAGTTCAGCAAGCAGCTTTTCATCGCTGGAGGGCAATCTCGGCACACGTAAAATGATATCGACGGATGATCCACCGATAAACAAGGCATCAATCTTATTCATCGCGCAGCGTGGTGTAGAGCGTTTCCTTCCAAAGTGGAATATTAATCTCCCAACAAACCTCAATGTTGGGCTCTTTGTTGAGCACCCCCAGCTCATCGACGACGGTCATCCCGCGTGTCAGATCGCTGATTGTTTCCACGTCCACAAAGTGTTTACCTCGCTTAGTACAGACCTCTGGATCGAGGGCGATCGCCATCGTGACCGGGTCCGGCAGGGCCAGCCCAGGGTCTCCCAACCATTCCCGGTTGGTTTTGATGGCGGATTCATTACAATCCAGTGTGAAATCCGCATAGGGAGTGTTCAAAGAACGCACGAACGCCATATCATCATCGTCCAGATTCGCTTCTCCCCGGCAGTGCTCCCAACCAACCATCAGGATCGGAATACCTGAATGGAACACAATCCTGGCGGCGTCCGGATCTGCCCAGATGTTGAATTCCGCAGCAGGGGTCATATTGCCCAGGCACGCAGCCGCGCCCCCCATTACATAACACATCGGTATTTTGTCAGCGATATCCGGTGCAATCCGAACAGCAGATGCAATATTGCTCAACGGACCCAATATCACCAGTGTTATCTCACCCGGTGATCCCCGTACGGCGTCTATAAAGGCATCAACCGCGTGCACTTTATCTTCAGCACCCGCAGGTTCGGGGTAATTCATGCCTCCCATGCCATCCGGTCCGTGAAAGAAATAAGCGTAGCTGGGTTCCCGCAGCAGCGGGCGGTCTATGCCTGAATAAACTGGCGTTTGCTTTCCGCAGAGTTCCACAGTGTATAGTGCATTACGAGTACCCATCTCAACAGGCACATTCCCAGACACAACAGAGATACCATCCACGACCACATCAGGCGTACGCAGCGCCATTAAGATAGCGACGGCGTCATCGGAAGCCGTATCTGTGTCAATCCAAAATCTACGCATCTGCTCTCCTTTTATCCCGTCAAACGTTCCCAGAATAAATCCAGGACCGATCGATCATCAACACCTAAACAAACATTAATTTCTTTGAAATCACCCAACTGCCGCTGGCGATCAAGCACAGTTTGTCCGGAACAGCTTCCGACAGTCTCAACAAAAGCCGGTATTTGCTCTGCCTGGAATAATGCAGGATCGAGCAGGTAAGCGATTGCGGATGGGTCGTGGGTGTGTAAGTCTCCGTTCAATCCGTATTCTTCCATGTGGAACTGCTGATAAAATGGCAGAACCTGGCGAATCATTTCGGTCGCCGGGTTACCCACGCTGCATAGCTTATCCAGATAATTTTTCGTCATCACCACCTTCAAGGTGACATCCAGTCCGACCATTGTCAGCGGCCATCCTGCATTAAAGACTATCGCAGCAGCGTGCGGGTCATTATAGATATTTGCTTCCGCAACCGGCGAAGCGTTGCCATCCGCATACACAGTACCTCCCATGATGACAACCTCTTTTACCAGATCAACGATACGAGGTTCCAGCCGCACTGCCAGGGCAATGTTCGTCAGAGGTCCAATAGGAACAAGCGTAAGTTCGCCAGGATTGGCCAAAATGGTCTCGACGATAAACTGGGCTGCGGGGATGCCCAGAAGCTCACCATCCGGGTCCGGCAAGTTAATCCCACCCATGCCATCATCACCATGCACATGCATCCCCATAGAACGCGGCGGTTCAACGAGAGGTACTGCTGCGCCCTTCGCTACCGGAATATGATGGTTGTTTTCCAGTTCTACCAGGTGCAATGCATTTTTCGCCGTGACATCGACGTACGCGTTGCCAAAAATTGCTGCTAAGCCAATCACTTCCAATTCCGGTGATCGCAGTGCGAAAAGGATCGCCATGGTATCGTCGACCCCGGGATCTGTATCGATCAAGATTTTCTTCGTCATTGTATTCTCCGTATTAATCTTTACCCTGTAGGATCCGCAGCCATACCTGGCGATCCCTTGGACCGTCAAACTCACAGAACAGTACGCTTTGGGAACTTCCCAACTTCAACCTGCCCCCACTGATGATGATCGATTGGGATTGACCGACCAGTACGGATTTGATATGTCCCGCAGCATCCTGCGGTGTATCGTATTGGTGGTAGAAATCCACCCGGGTCGGAACCAGTCGATCGAGTTCATGCAGGATGTCCTTTGTTGTGTTCACATCCAGCGCGGAATTTATTGTGATTCCAGCCGTAGTATGTGGGACGAACACTAAACATGCTCCTTCAATAATGCCGCTTTCCTGGATCACCATATCGATTTCGGAGGTGACATCCACCAGGTTCTCACCACTTTCAGTCCGTAATTTTATCTTTTCTAACATTATGTCTACCCTTTAGAAATCCAGCCCGACATTAAACCTTTTCAACACACTACGAATATCTTCAGCAGTAGGCACCTGAGTACCAGACCCAACCTTCTGCACTTTCGCAGCGCCCATGGCATTTGAGAAAGCCGCAATCTTCTCCAACGACCAGGATTTCAGATATGCATAGATGAATGCCGCTGCAAAAGAGTCTCCTGCGGCAGTAGTGTCACGCACCTGTACATCATAACCACTGTGTTCTATTGTGCCAGTTGTGCTGTAAATTATGCACCCTTCAGCGCCACGCTTGACACAAATCATTTCCACAGGCGCCTGAAGCAGACTCGTTACTTCATCAATACCGCATTCTCCTCCGGTTACGGAATGGATTTCCTCCATCGTCAGTAGAAGGACATTGCTGGAGGAGAGTATCTCCTGCACCTGTTCTTCAGGTATATGCACCATATCAGGTCCGGGATCAAAGAAGACCGGTACGCCGATTTGCTGCGCATATCTCATGGCTGACAACGCTGCATCAGCCAGACGCTGCTCTCGAAATGTATAACCGGAGGCAAAGACA
>JAUXFR010000157.1 GCA_030622805.1 Anaerolineae bacterium
CTCTACAGGCGGGATGATGAGATGTACGGCGTGCCGACAGGTTTTATCGACCTGGATAAACTGTTGGGAGGCATGCAGCCGTCAGATTTCTTGATCATAGCTGGCAGACCGGGCACCGGCAAAACTGCATTCATGTTATCTGCCGCAAAAAATGCAGCACAGATAAACAAAAAACATGTCGCAATATTCTCGCTGGAGATGTCCAACGAGCAACTGATCACGCGCCTGATCGCCCAGGAGACCGGTATTGACTCCCAACGCCTCCGTATGGGGAAACTAGAAGAGGATGAGTGGCCGCTTTTCAGCCACGCTATCGAGGTTCTCGGCGATACCCACATCCACCTGGATGATACGCCCGGGCTCACGCCAATGCAGTTGCGCACCAAAAGCCGCAGGCTGCACCTTGAGCTCCATCTTGATCTGATTATTGTGGACTATCTTCAGCTCATGAGCACCGGTACGCGGATTGAGAACCGCGTCCAGGAAGTTTCGAACATATCAAGGAATTTAAAAATGCTCGCCAGAGAACTGAATGTGCCCGTATTGGCTGCGGCTCAGCTTTCGCGGGCAATCGAGCAGCGTGCAGATAAAGAACCCCAATTGTCTGACTTACGCGAATCCGGCAGCCTCGAGCAGGATGCCGATATTGTGATGTTTATCAACCGACCAGAACTTTATGACCAGGATACCCTTAAGAAAAATCTCGCCCAAATCAAAGTCGCCAAACACCGCAATGGTCCAACAGGAACCATTGAGCTGGTCTTCCTTGAGAAGATTGCAAAGTTTGAGAATGCCGCTACGCACCATTACGATTTAGGCAAGGTCTAATATACCTGGATTCTTTCTATCCAGGACTGTCTGAGATTATATGAAGGAGTTTGCAGGCTTTCCAGAAGGCAAGACCCGTCTGACCGTGGTGCCTTCGCAGTTCATTTTAGAACTGCTCCCCAATTTTGATCATCTTGGTGAGCTGAAATTGCTGCTCTATGCTTTCTGGCATCTGGACCAACAGGAAGGTCCATTTCGCTACATAATTTATCAAGACTTCATCAGCGATGATCAATTTATGTCTGGTATGGGAAATAACGGAGAGGAGGCGCAGCAGCTTTTAGACGAAGCACTGCATCTGGCAGTCGACCACTGCCTGCTTCTGGAATCCATAATCACGCTCGATGATCAGACAGTCTCGGCTTATTTTCTCAATTCACCGAAAGGTAGGGCAGCCGTCGATGCGATTGCACGCGGGGAATGGCAGCCTACCGAAGACAGCAGAGCGCCGATCGAAATCACCCCCCAGGAATCTAATATCTTCCGCCTGTACCAGGAAAATATCGGACCACTGACACCGATCATCGCAGATGCGCTTGGAGAAGCCGAAGACACCTATCCTGGAACCTGGATTGATGATGCATTCAGGATAGCAGTAGAGAAAAACAACCGCAACTGGCGCTATATCGCTGCAATCCTCGAAAATTGGCAGCGGAAAGGACGTTATGAGCGAAAAGATCGACGAGACTCTGAAGAAGCTCGTCGCAGATATGCAGAGTGGGAAGACTGACTCAGTCTCCGAGCCCGATTCGGAAACTGTTTATCCACAGCATGATACGCCGGGTGATCCAAATTGTCCCTTGTGCGGGGGAATAGGTTATTTACGTGCCGACTTACCCATTAACCATCCTGACTTCGGTAAGCTGCAGATTTGTTCCTGCCGGAGTAAAGAGATCAGCCAGCAGGTTCACGAGCGGCTGTTTTCACTCAGCAACCTGGATGCATTGAAACACCTAACATTCGAAAATTTTAAGGCGTGTGGACGTGTAGGTCTGTGGCCGGCGGAGGCAGATTCCCTTGAACTGGCATACAACCAAGCCAGGCAGTTTTCGTCAAAACTTGATGGATGGCTGCTCTTACAGGGTGGTTTTGGATGCGGAAAGACACATCTAGCAGCCGCTATCGCAAATTTCGCTGTCAGCATGGGAGTCCCCACGTTGTTTATCACCGTCCCAGATTTACTCGATCTGCTGCGGATGTCCTACCAGAATAAGGAGACGACCTATGAAGAGCGGTTTGTGCAAATCCGCACTGCACCACTGTTGATCCTCGATGATTTTGGTACCCAGAATGCGACCCAATGGGCTCAGGAGAAGCTGTTCCAGATCATTAATTATCGATATATCAATCGTAAACCGACCGTGGTGACCACAAACATGCCATTGAATGAAATTGAAGAACGTATACGGTCACGTCTGCAGGACCCGGAGCTCGTAACCAGAGTAAGAATAAAAGCACCCGACTACCGAAATCCAACCATTGATATTGGGCACCATGAGAAATCTCTGCTCGCCCTGATGCATGATCTGACTTTTGATAATTTTGATTTGCGAGAAAATGAAGGTATTACGGCAAGAGATCAAAAAAGTCTGCAAGCTGCCTTTGATGCAGCTTATAAATTTGCAAAGAAACCACAGGGTTGGCTGCTGTTCAGCGGTTACTATGCGTGCGGAAAAACGCATCTGGCAGCCGCGATCGGCAATTACCTGGCTGCGATTGGATCACCGCCACAGGTAGTATCCGTACCGGCAATGCTGGATCATTTACGCGCGACATTCAACCCAAACAGCAGCGCAACGCTGGACCGGCGTTTCGAAGAATACCGCACCGCCCCGGTGCTGATACTGGATGACCTGGGCACTCAATCCATATCACCATGGGTTGAAGAGAAGCTATTCCAGTTGTTCAATTATCGCTATCTGGCAAAGCTTCCTACGGTAATTACAACATCGAGCTATATTGACGATATGGATCTGCGGTTGGTAAGCCGAATGAAAGACACCCGGCTCTGCACCATCTATGCCATTACTGTACCTGGCTATCATGAGGCATCCGAGAAAAAAGGGAAGCGCCGAAAATCTCACCGAAGTACGAAATAATTTCACAGGAAGAGAAACCAATTTTAAGGATAATACATATGGACTCAATACAACCACTTTGTTTGCTTTGCGATCAAACATCAGATCAAGTCCCGCTGATAAAAATGCAGTACCGGGGTAGGGATTATTGGATTTGCCCTCAGCATCTACCCAAACTCATCCATAATCCAGCAGAACTGGAGGGCATACTGCCGGGCGCCAAGGATCTGCAGCCTTCCCAACATGAGCACTGACATCAACCCTGATTCGCCCGTTTATCGCTCATGATCGATCCTGGTTTACACCCAGAACTACCAATCCCCGACCACTACGATCCAGAAATGACCAGCACGGTCTGGAAGGTGCCCTACCAGCAGCGCGCAACTGAAGCGCGAAAATGGGCCGAGAAACATAATATCCCACCTGCTGTCGATGATCGTTTAAAAATTGCCTTGCTGGGGATAGATATTCAGAACTCATTCTGTATACCGGATTTCGAGCTGTTCGTCGCAGGACAGTCAGGTACTGGAGCAATGGATGACACTCGCAGATTATGCGAGTTCGTCTATCGCAACCTGGGTCGCATTACTCAGATAACCCTTACCCTGGATTCGCATCTGGCCATGCAGATTTTCCATCCAGTGTTTCTGGTAGACGAACACGGAAACCATCCCGATCCCTTTACCCTGGTGACCAGGATGGATGTACGAACCGGTCGCTGGCGGATCAACCCTGCTATCACTCACAACTTGAGTATGGATAACGCATTCGCACAACGCTATTTACTGCATTATACGGAAATGCTGGAATCAGAAGGAAAATACAACCTGACGATCTGGCCCTACCACTGCATGATTGGCAGCGTGGGTCATGCTCTGGTTTCATCCTTTGAAGAGGCAGTCTTCTTTCACAGCATTGCTCGCTACAGCCAGCCCACATTTGAAGCCAAAGGACTTAATCCTCTGACAGAACATTACTCAGCGCTGGGACCGGAAGTACTGTACGGACCTGATGGAGAAGCGATCGCCACGAGCGATGATCGTATCCTCCAGCAACTGCGCAGATTCGATGCAGTCGTTGTTGCGGGTCAGGCAAAAAGCCACTGTGTCGCCTGGACAATAGACGATTTACTGGAGAAAATTCAACGCGTGGACCCCCGCCTAGTGCAGAAAGTTTACCTGCTGGAGGACTGCACTTCCCCGGTAGTTATCCCTGGCGCAGCGGATTACACCGGGCTGGCAGATGAAGCATTCGAAAGGTTTGCCAGAGAAGGGATGAACATCGTCCGGTCAACGGACCCGATCGAGGATTGGCTAAATACCCCTCGCGACTGACTATGCGCAACACTCACCAATCCGTACCATTGACAGCCTATTTTTATTGTGGTTTACTTCTTAATCATCAGGTGATTCATTCACCTGTCACCCACCGCCATCCTTACAGAAGAGGAGGTGTTGCCATGGACGATTGTAGTAATAAACACAGCGCTGCGGTGACCCTCCTTTTCGATAATTAGGGCACCGCAGCGCGGCGGGAAGCCATTCAAAGTGGATGGCTTCTTGTTTTAAGTAATCAGTTCAGCAGGTAAATGATCTACCCGGTTTTGATAGACCAATACAATTTCGCTATCTCTGAAATCAATACGGGATATGGCTGCATTGTTCATCAAAAACCAGTGTCCTTCCTTGGATAGAAGTCCCAGAACCGCCATC
>JAUXFR010000066.1 GCA_030622805.1 Anaerolineae bacterium
CGTTCGGGAAATAATCCTGGCCACCAATCCCAGCATGGAGGGGGACTACACTGCCGCTTACCTGCAGCAGCAGTTGAGGAATTTTGACCTGCGCATCACGCGCCTGGCGCGCGGCCTGCCGGTGGGCGGGGACTTAGAATACGCAGACCAGAACACGCTGCTGCGTGCGCTTGATGGGCGGCAGGAGATGGGGGAATGAGCATTGTGAATAGTCAATAGTTAATAACCAATTGTCAATTGTGGTGGGTGACTTGATCGGAAGTTCGTGATTAGCGAAAGCTTGTATAGAGGATTGTGCGTTTGTTTGCTGTTGCCTGAGTCACTGGATCATATCGGTACTGCTTTGATCGTATCAATTAGCGCGGAATCAGATGTACCGCGCTGGCTTTGAACGAAGCGAGAATGGGTGAACCTTCCTCCAGTTCCATTTCGTTTGCTGATGAGCGCGTGATCAATGCCACGACCGGAAATCCACATTCAATGACAACTTTCACCAGAGGGCCGTGGGGGATCATACGCTTGATATGACCTGCTACACGGTTGCGAGCGCTGGATTTTGGCGATGGGTCGCTCCCTGCTCTCTCCCCACACGGCAGCAGGGTGATATCCTCAGGTCGCAGGCAGGCGAACACCTCCCGCCCGACCACCACCTCCCCGACTGCTTCCAACTGTAGTACATCAGCCTGGATGCCGATCTGTCCCCCCTGGGATGAGACAACCTGTCCGGCGATCACAGTTTCAACACCCACAAATGCCGCTACGTCCGGGTTTGCAGGTGCCGAAAATACTTCCTGAGGCGGTCCTACCTGACACAGGCGCCCGTCTAATAACACCGCCACGCGGTCGCCAAGATAAAGCGCCTGATCGAGGTCGTGGGTAACGAACACTGTGGTGATCGATGTAGCAGCCAGCAGCTCGTGGAAATCCTCTATCAGCCTGGCGCGGGTGGGCGCATCCAGCGCGCTGAAGGGCTCGTCCAGCAGCAGCACCTGCGGTTGGATGGCGAAGGCGCGCGCCAGGCTGACGCGCTGCGCTTCACCGCCCGAAAGTGTACCTGCTCGTTGCCTGCGCAAATGAGCTATTCCCAGATTATTGAGCCAGGTGTCTGCTCTTCGTTTCACTTCATTTCCTGGCAGCCTGCGGAAACGCAAACCGGTTGCCACATTATCGAAAACTGAACTGTTCAACAGCAGCGGGTTCTGCAGTACCAGACCGATTTTTCGGCGATAGACCACCTCATTTAATTCGTAAACAGACTGCCCATTAAACTGGATTTGTCCTCGATCGGGCGTTAACAGGCGGCTGAGTACCAGTAGCAGGGTGCTCTTACCCGCGCCATTGGGTCCGATCACTGCCAGTACCTCACCCCTGTACACCTGCAGGTGTTCCGCCTGCAGGATCACACGGTCATCCCGCTTAACGCACAAATCATGGACTTCAAGCACCGGGGCATCCATCACTTCGCACCCCTTTGCTGTATCCAGGTCAGAGAGAGATTGACCACATAAGCCAGGAACAGTAGGATGAAACCCAATGCGATTGCCATGGCGAACTGACCCCTGCTGGTTTCCAGCACAGTGGCAGTGGTCAGCACGCGTGTCTGGTGGCGGATATTGCCGCCCACCATCATCGATGCGCCAACCTCCGAGATCACCGCGCCAAAAGCAGCCATCAGCGCTGCCAGCAGCGGTAAGCGTGCTTCTCGCCACAGCGCCAGGATCATCTGGGTTCGTGAGGCTCCCAGACCGAGCAGCTGCAATTGCAGGCGCGGGTCCAATTGCTGTAAGGTTGCTGCAGTCAGCCCGGTCACCACAGGTGCTGCGATAATCGTCTGGGCGATCACTATGGCAGCGGGTGTGTAGATCAGTCCCAGGCTGCCAAAAGGTCCGCTGCGCCACAAGAAGATCGAGACCCACAAACCGACCACCACCGGCGGCAGCGCCATACCCGTATTGATAATACTGAGCGAGAACTGGCGACCTCTGAAGCGACTCAGCGCCAACCAGGTCCCCAGCGGCAAGCCGATCGACAGGCTGATCAAGGTTGCCAAACCTGATACTTTCAGCGACAGCAGGGTGATTTCCCAGACCTCGGGATCACCGCTTACCAGTAAATTTATCGCTTCCTTGATACCTTCCCAGATCAGTTCCATATCTTCGCGTTCTTCGTGCGCTTATTATTGAACAGTGAAATATCTATTGATCGCAATCATTTTGTACAAGGATCCACACGGAGTATCATGTATTTAATGAAACTCAACGGTGCCAATCCGTGAAATCCGTGTGCACATGCTGTAGAAGATAAATTGCATTGGGCGTAACAAATTATTCCAATCCCAAATCAGCATCGGTTTTGTCAGCATCTGGGAAGAACAGCGGCTGCCCAAACATCTCTACACCGTATTCGCCGATCATTTCTTGCGTTTCGGGGGACACCAGATATTCCGCAAAAGCGCGCGCACCCTGCTCGTTGACATCTGGCCATTTCTCCGGATTGACGATGATAACGTGGTATATATTCAGCAGTACCGGGTCACCTTCCATCAGGATTTTCAAGTCAAGTGTGTTAAAGTTATGCAGGTACGTTGCGCGATCAGTCAGGGCATATGCTTGCTTTTCAGAAGCGATGGTCAGCGTTGCAGCCATACCCTGACCCGATTCCAGATACCAGTTGCCCTGAGGGGAAACATCAACAGTTTCCCAAAGAGCTTTCTCTTTCTTGTGGGTGCCGGAATCGTCACCGCGCGAGATGAATGGCGCACCTGATACAGCGATCTTGAACAGGGCTTCTGCAGCGGCTGGGACGCCCTTAATCCCAGCCGGGTCATCCGCCGGACCGATGATCACAAAATCGTTGTGCATTACCAGGTAGCGCTCGGACCCGTAACCGCCGTCCATGAACTCCTTTTCAGAGGGTGGCGCGTGCACAAATAAAAGGTCAGCGTTGCCACTTTTACCCATTTCGAGAGCCTGACCTGTACCAACTGCCACGGTCTTTACGCTGTAGCCGGTTTTCTCCTCAAAGTCGGGCACCAGTACATCCAACAACCCCGAATCTCGGGTGCTGGTCGTGGTTGCCAGGATGATGACCGGTTCAACCTGCGTTGGCTCATTCGTGCATGCTGTAAGACCGATCGCCAGGATGAGCAGTACATATAAGACGAGTTGCAAGAATTTGTTGTGAGGCATGATGATCTCCCGATACTGATATGGCTTGAAAAATTTATGGTCTGATGACTTCACCGGTATGGGCTGTGTCGTAGCCTGCCAGATGCTGGACGTGTTGACGAAAACCGCCGCTCTGGATTTTCTCCAGTAAGGGGAGCATGTAGCGGTTTTCTAATTGCTCTTGCGGAATAACCAGGTCGTAGCGCTCCTGGAAGAGGGGAATGAATTCCAGGTCGTGCTGTTGGGCGGAAGCTCGCAATCCGAGACCGACATCTGCCAGACCACGGAGGATGGTTTGTGCCACAAGCGTATGGGTACGCACTTCGTGTCCATAGCCGTTGATGGATTTTGATGGCAGTCCCAGTTGGTCTAGCTGCAGGTCTAACCACAGGCGCGTCCCCGAGCCTTTATTACGGTTGACAAAGCGTATATCCGCTCTTGTTAAATCGCTGATATCTCTTATACTAAAAGGGTTGCTGGGTGCGAGCATCAGCCCCTGCTCCCGGTGTGCAAGGGTGAGAAGAGAGATGGAGCGGTCGGGGAAGAAATGCCTGACATAGGGCAGATTGTATTCCCCGCTTTCGATGTCCAGAAGATGGCATCCGGCGAGCTGAGCCGTGCCCTGTCTGAGTGCCATCAGACCTTCCAGACTTCCCACCGGTATAGTCAATATTTCCGCATCGGTATCCTGCCCGAATTCGGTCAGGCGTTCTGCCAGCAGTTCCAGTGCCAGGTCGTGGCTGCCGATGGCGACGAAGGTGGTTGGTTTTGTGCTGGCTGGCAGGATGATTTCCTGCAATGTAAAGGCGCGTGCCCGGGCGCTGTAGTACTTCTCTACAAAACCGCGCACCACGTGGGTGTCGACCAGTTCGATCAGCCCGGCGCCTTCCAGTTGTTTCAGATGGTGGCGTATTTTAGCGGGATGTTCATCCAGTAGCTTCCCAAGTTGAGACAAAGTAGCAGGTTTTACCATCAGGTGCTGCAGGATGGTCAGCCTGCGCGCGTCCGCTAATATTTTTAGTTGGTCATAGTTCTGGATACGCTGCAGGTGTTTCATGGTTTTTTCAGGGAGTATAAATTTTATTTTAATGTTAAGTAAAAGTTTATCATACAGTGTGGGCTGCGTAAAGCACACCCACCTCGGTTTGACAGTGATTTATCGCTATGATACACTCGCGGGATTACTACAACGGATTGAGAACTTAGCGGATTTCTTGAACTCATTCCGTTGTCCAATGTCTAGAGGTCCCTACTATGAATCGTAATCCCACCACCCACCCCTACCTCCAGGCCCTCCATAAGCGTGTATTGATCTATGACGGCGCTATGGGCACCAACCTTCAAGCACAGGATCTGACCGCCGGACATTTTGGCGGAGAACAGTACAATGGCTGCATTGATTATCTGGTGATCAGCTATCCAGAGGCGGTCGAAAAGGTCCACCGTTCTTTTCTGGATGTGGGCGTGGATGTGATAGAGACGGACACTTTTCGTTCCAACCGCATTACATTGGGTGAATACGGTCTGTCTGACCAGGTAATTGAGATCAACCGCGCCGCAGCCGCCCTCGCCCGACGGTTGGCGGACGAGTACAGTACTGACGGGCATCAGCGCTTTGTAGCGGGATCCATGGGTCCGTCCGGGAAGCTTCCCTCGGCTGAAGATCCGGAGCTGGCTGACGTCGGCTATGATGAGCTTGCTGAAGTATTCCGGGAGCAGGCGCTGGGTCTGATCCAGGGCGGTGCGGACGTGCTGCTGATCGAGACATCGCAGGACATACTGGAAGCCAAAGCAGTGATCGCTGGAATCCACGATGCGTTTCGCGAGAGTGGGACCTATCTGCCGATCCAGGCGCAGGTCACGCTGGATACGACCGGGCGCATGCTGCTGGGGACCGATATCGCCGCTGTGCTGACCATCCTGGAAGGGTTGGATATCGACGTGATCGGGCTGAACTGCTCCACCGGTCCGGAGCACATGCGGGAGCCGATCCAATACCTGGGCGAAAACGCACGCCTGCCTGTCTCGTGCATCCCGAACGCGGGTCTGCCAATCAATGTGGATGGAGAAGCGGTCTACCCGCTGGAGCCGGAGCCGTTCTCCGACGCGCTGGTAGAGTTCGTTGAGAAAAACAGGATCAGCGTGGTGGGTGGATGCTGCGGCACTACCCCGGCACACCTGGCGCTGCTGGTAAATAAGCTGGGTGGAGAGAGCCAGCGCGTGGCTCATCCACCACGCCCTACTCACAACGTCCCACGGTTAGCTTCCTCAACGCAGGCAATCCCGATGCACCAGGAACCCCCGCCGCTATTGATCGGAGAACGCTGCAATGCACAGGGCAGCCGTAAATTCAAACGCATTTTGCTGGAAGGAGATTACGATACAATCCTGGAATTAGGCAGGGCGCAGGTGGAGAGAGGTGCGCATGCTTTGGATATTTCTGTTGCGGTCACTGAACGGGCGGATGAAGCCGAGCTGATGCGCAGAGTTGTGAAGAAGCTGGCTTCAGGCGTAGAGGTACCGCTGGTGATCGATACCACTGAACCGGACGTGATGGAAATCGCATTGAAGACCGCCCCTGGACGATGTATGCTAAATTCTACCCATTTGGAGGGAGGACGTCAGAAAGCTGACCGGGTCTTCGATTTGGCAAAAGAACACAACGCGGTTGTACTTTGCCTGACCATGGATGAGGCAGGCATGGGGAAGACCGCAGAGCGCAAGCTCGAAATCGCAAAACACATCTACGACATAGCTGTCAACGAGCATGGGTTGCAGCCGGAAGCGCTCGTGTTTGATACGCTCACTTTTACCCTGGCGACCGGGGAACCGGAATACGTAAATTCTGCAGTTGAGACCATCGAGGGCATCCGGCGTATTAAGGCAGAATTGCCCGGTGTGATGACCTCCCTGGGGGTGAGCAACGTTTCCTTTGGGCTCAGTCGAAATGCCCGTCCGGTGCTGAACAGCATCATGCTTTACCACTCCGTTCAAGCAGGATTGGACATGGCGATCGTCAATCCTGCTCAGATCACACCTTATGTTGAAATTCCTGAGGTAGAGCGGGAACTGTGTGAAGATTTGCTACTCAATCGCCGTCCGGATGCCCTGCAGCGCTTTATTGAATACTTTGAAGAGCGCGGTGAAAGCGTACTGAGTGGCGAAGAATCAGTCGATCCAACGGCGGATATGACCCCTGAGGAACGCCTGCACTGGCGCATCCTGCACCGCCATAAGGAAGGAGTCGAAGCGGACATTGACGAGATCATGGCGCGTCAGAGCGATTTATCCCGGCATGAGGCCGCGGTGAACATATTGAACACCGTACTCCTTCCTGCCATGAAGGAAGTTGGCGACCGCTTTGGTGCCGGTGAATTGATCCTGCCCTTCGTGCTGCAGTCAGCCGAGGTGATGAAGGTCTCCGTGGCGCACCTGGAGGATTATTTAGAGCGCGTGGGTGGCACCAGCAAAGGGACCGTGGTGCTCGCCACCGTCTACGGCGACGTGCATGATATCGGCAAGAACCTGGTCAAGACCATCCTTTCCAACAACGGCTACACGGTGGTCGATCTGGGTAAGCAGGTGCCCGCAGAGACGATCATCTCAAAAGCTATCGATGTGGAAGCCGACGCCATCGGGCTGAGCGCACTGCTGGTGAACACCAGCAAACAGATGCCGCTGATTGTCAACGAGCTGCATCGCCGTGGGCTGGAGATGCCAGTGCTGGTAGGTGGTGCTGCCATCAATCGCCGCTTCAGCTGGCGCATTCAATATACGGAGGACGATGAATATTACCAGCCGGGCGTCTTCTACTGCAAGGATGCTTTTGAAGGATTGGGAGTGATGGAAGATTTAATAGATCCGGATAAGCGAGATGCGCTCATGGCGGGTGTGCAAGCAGGTGCACAGAGGGAGCTGTCCAAGACTGTCGGTGTCAGTGTAGATAGCACCGTAAAAATGCAATCCAGTGCCCAACCAGCGTCATCCATCCCTCAACCGCCTTCTTGGGGGCCGCGGGTCGTCAGCGAGATGCCGCTTGAACTTGTCTTTCAGCAGTTGCATAAGAACGAATTGTTCCGCCTGTCCTGGGGCGTCAAGAACACGCGCGGTGAGGCCTGGGAAAGCCTGAAAACCGAGTTTGAGCGCCGCCTCGGCTTGATGCAGATGGAG
>JAUXFR010000017.1 GCA_030622805.1 Anaerolineae bacterium
GCAATAGTATGATGTCAACCTTGAGATGCAGGGTGCCTTTGCCCGATTTAGAGTTCACCCGCCGTACGGCGCTCTTCTTACGGGCAGCAGGAGCTGCGACCGGCTTTGGTTTTACGCCAGATCTCTCACTAATCGTACGAAACATTCTCCTCGCTCCTCAAAATCCTTAAACTCATCAAAACTGGTTCCACCCGGGGATAACAGCACCACATCTCCGGTTTCAGCGATCTCCGCGGCTGCTCTTACGGCTTCCTGTAACCCACGGCAGCGTGTGACGCTGGGTGCCTGCACGGACTGTTCACGCCCGCTGGGTACGGTTAAATTCTTGTTGATCGCTTGATCGATAATTTCAGCAGCTTCTCCAAACAGGATAAGATGGTCAACACGATCCAGCGCAAGAACTGCGAAAGTCTCCCAGGGGAGATTTTTATCTCTCCCGCCAGCCAGCAGCACCAGGGGTTCATCAAACGAGCGGATCGCAGCTATGGTTCGCTCCGGTGCCGTCGCAATCGAGTCGTTGTACCAGTCCGCACCGTGCCATGAACGGACGTGCTCCAACCGGTGTGGGATACCCTCAAACCTCCGTACACCCATCTGTATAGCAGCGGGCGCGGTTCCAACCGCAGCCGTGATCGCACAGGCGGCTAACACATTGAGCAGGTTGTGCTCACCTCTCAGTAGAACGTCCTCCTGTTTCAGCAGCAGGATATCCTCATCCAGATCAGCGAGCCGAAGCCTTATGGCACCATCTCGCAGATACGTGCCCTGCTGATCGTCTCCTGGTTCTTGCAGTCCAAAGGACAACAATCTTCCGTGCACGTTTTGTGCCATATTCCATGCAACAGGGTCTTCCCTTCCAAGAATAGCGATATCGTCGGCGGCTTGATACGCCAGGATGCGGGCTTTGATGCGGCTGTACACTTCCATTGAGCCGTGCCGGTCCAGATGATTCGGGGTTACATTCAGCACAGCCGCTACCTGCGGCGAAGATGACATCAGCTCCAATTGGAAGCTGGATAGCTCCATGACCGCCAGATCGGCTGCGTCCATCTCGTCCAGCTCAGCGATCAGAGGGGAACCGATATTCCCTCCCACCCAGACTCGTGCTGGTTTGCTGCCGTTCTGATTTCGGAATTCTTGGTAAGCGGTTTTCACAATTTCTCCGACCAGCGATGTGGTGGTGGTTTTTCCGGCTGATCCGGTTATTCCGATAACCATGCAAGGAGCATGATCGAGGAAGATTTGCGAGTCATTCGACAGTTCGATGCCGCGCCCCTGTGCTTCTACCGCCAGGGGTATGGTTGGTGGAACGCCGCCAGAGAGGCAGACCAGATCAACACCATCCAGTAAGTTCAGCGGATGAGCGCCGCAGAACCATTGGATCTGCCAGCGTGCTCCGGGGATTTTTCGGAGCGCCTCCTGTTCTGCACGCAGTTCGCTTTCTTTTCGGATGTCGCTGAGCACAACCTGTGCTCCGTGCCTGGCCAGGTAGCGCGCCAGAGCTGTCCCTTGACGGGCAGCCCCAATGATGAGAACCTTCCGGCTGAACCAATCGCCTATCATACAAATGCCAATGTCACGCCGACCATGACTACCATTAAACTGATTAACCAGAATCGCTGTACGACCTGGGTTTCACTCCATCCTGAAAGTTCAAAATGATGGTGCAGGGGCGTCATCTTAAACAATCGTCTTCCGCCGGTTAATTTGAAATATATTACCTGTAAGATCACACTCATCGTCTCACTGAAGGGGATCACCGCGATCAATGGGAGCAGGATCCAATGACCTGTCATAAGAGCTACAACGCCGATTGTCGCTCCAAGCGCTAAGGATCCCGTGTCCCCCATGAAAAGCTTTGCGGGATGCACGTTGAACCACAGGAATCCGAAGATCGCACCGACGAGCGTAAACGCGAACCTCGCCAGGAAAATTTGCCCTTGAAGCATCGCGATGCCGCCGTATGCTATGAATACGGTCGCAGCTATCAGACCCGCCAGACCATCCAGCCCGTCCGTGAGATTCACGGCGTTCGCCGCACCGACGATGACAAAAATCGCGATTGGCACGTACCAGTAGCCTAAGTCGATCTCTCCTTTTACGCCCGGCAGATACACGATCGGAATTTCGAGCACAAACGCCAGACCTAATGCTGCGACCAGTGCGATAAGCACCTGGAAAAGTAACTTTGTGCGCGCCCGCATCCCTTTCTCGGCGCGCTGGCCTCGCAAACCCGCCCAGTCGTCGACTGCACCCAGGATTGCGTAGAGAATCATCACACCCATCGGAAGGATTACGCTCCGACCCAATATGGTAAATCCGAGCAGCCCGCTGGCGTTCAGAAGGATTGTGATCAGCACCACAGGCAGGATGATCATCACACCGCCCATCGTGGGTGTGCCTAATTTATTAAAGTGCATTTCCGGACCATCGATGCGAATGGTCTCGCCGACTTTAAAATAGCGCAGTACTCTGATCAATGGCGGTCCCCAGATTACGGTCATCATAAAACTGAATCCTGCCAACCCCATGATCATCATGACATTGGTCATCGATGCGTCTCCAGGGCGGTTACGATATGATCCATTCGCATGCCGTGTGACCCCTTGATCAGCACGACATCGTCTTCACACAGACGGGGTTCTAGGAATTCGATCGCTACCTGGCTGTTTTCCAATTCGGTAATCAATTCTTCCTGCATCCCCGCCTGTCGAGCAGCCGCGGAAATCAGCAAGCCAAGTTCTCCAACGGTTACCAATTCGTCAGCCACTTCAGCCGCCCGTCTGCCAACTATTTCGTGTCCCTGGCGTTCGTAGGGACCGAGTTCGAGCATGTCACCCAGAACGGCGACCTTGTTGCCATCCATTTCGTCGAGCAGGTTGAGCGCTGCCAGCGTTGATTCTGGGGATGCGTTGTAAGTGTCATCGAGCAGCAGCGCACCGCAATGAGATTTCACGACGACCAGGCGCAGCTGTATGTTCTCCGAGCGCAGCCCATTCACGATTTCCTGCCAGGTTAATCCTTCGATCAAACCGACCGCGGCTGCCCGTAGTACCGTATGCACGGAATGCCTGCCGATCATTGGTACGCGCATATGCAGCGTTTCACCATGGTAGTGCAGTCGAAAATTAATGCCATCCAGACCCAGGCTTTCGATGCTGTCCGCCCACAGGTCTGACTGTGGGGTGAGACCGTAGAAAAACACCCTCGCCCGGGTTTTATCCCTCATTTCACGCACCAGTGGGTCGTCGTTGTTAAGAATAGCGACCCCCTCCGGGGCAGGCGGCAGAGCTTCGAATAATTCCGCTTTCCCGCGCACAATCGCTTCCTGCGAACCCGCTCGCTCTGCGTGAACGGTTCCGATAAGGGTCATCACACCTACGTGCGGTTGTGCGATATCGCATAAGAATTGGATTTCCCCAGGCACATAAAAACCCATTTCCAGCACAGCTCGCTCGTGACCTTTCCCGAGACCCAGGATTGTTAAAGGAAGCCCGATTTCGTTGTTTAGATTACCCGGGTTTTTTAAAGTACGGTAGCGCTGGCTGAGAACCTCAGCAACGACTTCTTTCGTCGTGGATTTTCCCACACTGCCGGTAATCCCGATCACGCGCAAATCTATCTTCCGGCGCCAGAACCTGGCAATCTGCTGCAGCGCTTCCAGACTGTCTTCCACATAAAGTTTTATGGGTGTGTGCGGGTCTATCTCTGCTATTTCGTTTGACAGTTCGGTCCTGTCGATTGGTGTACGGAGATCCAGCACTGCGGAAGTGTTATCTGCGATCCGCTGGACCAGTGCAAATCTGGCGCCGTGTTTGAAAGCGTCTTCAATGAAGTCATGTCCATCGACTCGTTCACCGGGTAACGCTACGAATAGTGCGCCTGGGATCGCCAGACGCGAATCGACTACAGCACTGGTTATGACACGGTCGCTGTGGTCAGGATGGATGCCCTGAAGGGCTTCGATTACGTTTCCCAGCGTTAACAAAATAAAATTATCCTCAATTTATTCAATGATTTATTGTCCCAATAGGCTTTGCCGGATGTCATCGGGCGGCAGTTTCATTAAGACGACCAATTCTTCCACGACTTCTGCGAAAATTGGAGCTGCAACTTCTGAACCCCATATCGAAGAGGTCGGTTTTTCCAACCAGACATAAACCACAAACCGGGGATCGTCCACCGGTCCCCAACCGACAAAGGACGCATTGGTCAGATTGCTGGTATATCCGTAGGGTGTCGGAATTTCGCCGGTGCCGGTCTTACCCGCCACGCGATATCCGGTGACAAGTGCGTCGGACGCTTCCACTTCCAGGGAGGTTGCCAGCATCTCCGTGGCAATCCTGGCTGTCTCTGCACTGATTGGTATGGCGATAACATGGTTTCCGATATCATGCTGGTGACCGCTGCTGATCATCGAGCGCACAATATGTGGCGCCATGATCTTCCCATTATTTGCTGCCGCTGAGATGGCAGAAACCATCTGGAGCGGTGTGGATGATACACCCTGTCCAAACGAATTGGTTCCCAGGTCTGCTTCATACCAATCATCATCACCGGGGACTTTCAACCGTCCGCGAGCTTCCCCAGCCATATCGATCCCGGTTCGTTTTCCAATTCCAAATCGTCCCATATAATCATAAAAATCTTTCGCGCCGATCCGTTGTCCGATCCATGCCAGACACACATTTAAGGAATGCTGCATGCAGCCGGTCATATCCTGGGGTCCCCAGGCGCCAAAGTTCCAATTGTAGATTTTCGTGCCGCCGATTTCGATCATCCCTGTATCAATAAATTCGGTCTCCGGTTCGATCGCACCGGTATCCAATCCGGTCAATAAAGTTAGCACCTTGTATACGGACCCGGTTTCGTAAGCCTGGCTGATCGCACGGTTGAAGGGCGTAGAGTCAGTAAAGATCTCTGCGTAGCGCCAGTATTCATTCAGGTTCAAGCGCGGTGTGCTTGCCATGGCCATTATTTCGCCGGTTTTTGGATCCATGATCACAATCGTCGCAGACTCGGCACCGTTCTTCTTCATTGAGCGGTCGACGATTTTTTCCATGGCAATCTGTATCTCTCTATCGATGGTCAGAACCAGACTGACGCCGGCCGGGATTTCAGGCAATCCCTCGACTCTATTAGGGTCGGTAGACAACCATACGACTTCAGACTTCCCCGCCAGCATTTCGTTGTAATACGCTTCTACACCATAAAACCCCTGCCCCTCGTGTCCGACAAAGCCCACAATGTTTGAGCCAGTTCTATTTTCTGGATAGGTGCGCCTGAGCAGAGGGTGAAAAATCAACCCTCTCAAACTGGGCGCTTTTGGATCTCTACTGTTCGCGTAGGTAAGTTTAATCTGTTCGTTAAGGATTTCCAATTGATCCACCTGTTCTTGCGTGACATTGTTGGCAAGCACAGCGTACACTGCATTCTCCGAAGGTTCAATGTTGGCAGCAGAAAGGACTTCCTCGTAGTCAGCATCTATGATCATCTCCATAGCCATGGCAATCGTTTCTGAATTTCTTACGTTCCGCAGCTCGACACCCACTTCGTACACTTTCTCATTGCCAGCCAGCAGGTGACCATAACGATCGTAAATCAGGCCTCTGGCTGGTTTGATGGTGTAGAAATAGCCGGCAAACTGATCCCTTTTGTCGTTGAAATACTTGATTTGTTCCTTGTCGGTCTGGATACGCAGTAATTGCACAGCGATGATGATTGGGATGATTGAAAGCACATATCCAAGAAATGTATAACGCCAGATGTTTTCACGATTCATGGTCATTCCTCAAAAAAAGGGAGTACAAACGGGCTGATATATTTGTAAAGCCAGTGGAAGAGCGACTCTGTATACTCTTCTGGCAGGACAGGAGCGCTGATGATCGGTTTTTCGTTGCTCGGTGCCAGGATTACAGGTTCCCGACCGGCATACCCGGGTACCAGCAAATACATCGCCTGCTCGGGATCAAACTGCTTAAAATCCATTTCTCTGGCACGGTTATCTAATGTCCTGGATGAAGAAAGATTTGCCAGCACTGCTTTCAGGTTTTCGTTCTCCTGTTCAAGCAGTTCGACCTGGCTCTGCATTCCCTGGATGTCGCGACCAATCGCTGCTGCCTGGGCGCTTACGTTGAGATAGAATCCTGCAATAAGTGCGATCAGCACAACAATAACCAGGAAAAACCCGACCATCTGAAGCTGACTGCGCCAGGGAGCTTGTGGGTATGCCTGTTTTATTTTCTCAAATTGGTTCATCATCATCTCCTGTCGTTACATTAGGGTTCCAGCAGCCTGAGCCCTCGTAACCAACAGGTTTGCAACAAACATGCCAGCTTTGTTGTTTAATCTTAAATTTTTTCGGCAATCCTCAATCTTGCTGAACGTGATCGAGGGTTTTTTTTGATTTCATCTTCGTGTGGGCGGATCGGTTTTCGGTTTATCTCCTTTAAGGTAGCTTTATGCCCACAAGTACATACTGGCTGGCGAGGGGGGCAAATACAGTCCCTGCTTTCACGCCTGATGAACACTTTTACCATCCGGTCTTCCAGCGAGTGAAATGACATCACAGTCAGCCTCGATCCCTGGGAAAGTGCTGCGGCTGCCTGGGGCAGAACACGCTCCAGTGCATCCAGCTCTTTGTTTACAGCGATGCGCAGCGCTTGAAAAGTGCGTGTAGCCGGATGGATGCGCTGTCTTCTGCGAGAATTATCAGTGTGTCTCCCAGTCGAGGCTTTACGTATAACGTTAGCTAAATGCAGAGTATCTCGGATCGGTCGAGCGTATGTAATCGCCTTTGCGATCCGCCTGGCGTGACGCTCCTCGCCGTACTGGAAGATGATATCTGCCAGTTCTTTTTCCGGCAGTTCGTTTACCAGATCGGCTGCGCTGATCGGATTACGTGGGTCAAAGCGCATGTCCAGAGCCGCTGCGGTCTGAAAGGAGAAGCCTCGATCTGTTTGATCCAGCTGCATGGATGAGACACCCAGGTCAAGCAATATTCCATTAACGCTAGACCACCCTAATTGCCTGATCTGTTCAGTGAGCATGACATATGAACTCTGTATGATAATTGCTCGTGTCCCATAGTCAGCCAGATGTTCTTGAGCAAGTTTGATTGCGAGAGGGTCGACATCTAAACCCAGCAGCAAACCATCTGGTGAGCTTGCCTGCAGGATTCCCCAGGCGTGTCCACCAGCACCCAGTGTCCCATCCACATAACGACCACCACCGAATGGTTTTAAGCTATTTATGATCTCTTGGTAAAGTACAGGTTGATGAGGGAGTATCGCTCCCTGTTCCCTATCGATCATGGTATTTATTCGATCGATAAATCTAACTCTGAAAATATATCAGCGAACTCTTGTATGTTTTCTATTTGCTGGGATTGGTTTGACCACTTTTCGGGCGACCATATTTCTATGTAATGCCCGGCGCCGATCACAACGGCCTCATTTTCTATACCTGCGTGTTGGCGTAAGAAATTTGGCAGCAGGATGCGGCCATTTTTGTCGAGCAGCAATTGTTGCGCTGTCGAGAAAATCACGCGCCGGAGCAGCCGTGCACTCGAGTCTGTCAGGCTCAAGCGGTTTACCTTTTGTGAGAGCTGTTCAAAATGGGATGTGGTGATGAGCAGCAGGTTGCTGTCGAACCCCTGCATCAGGATGCAGCCGTCTGCGTTCAACCGATCGCGGTATAATGCGGGTACGGTCAGACGCCCTTTGTCATCTAGATTGTGGTAAAATTGTCCCATGAAGAACATCAGTTCTACCTCTCCATTAATCGGCGAACGCCGGTGAACGAACCGGCGTTCCACATTAACCCACTTTCTCCCACGATCTACCATAGTATATACGATATCTTTTTATAAATCAATAGATTCATCCCCTTAAATTGAGTGAATCCGCAAAAATTTAAGGTTTAAATGTCGATTAAGAGGTAGTTAAACAACTATTTGACGCTTTAAGCGCCAATCGTACAACCTTCTTGTATAAATTCATAGTGCCGCGCTGCCGGAATCCCTTGCTTCTAACGCGAATTCCTCTTGGGTTAATAAGAAGGGTAGGGTAAAATTTTCTTTATCAAATTTATTGATTATCAGCTCCAGACATCGAGGGCATAACACAACTATGAATAACCGAACGCTTCATCACAATTATCGCGAACTTTTTATTGGAACTGATTCAATGGTGCCGCTGCTGGGCGGAGGACAGCGGGCATACGTGAATCTGGACAACGCAGCTTCAACGCCGCCCTTGAAAGCAGTGGGGCAGGCTGTCCATAATTTCTTACCTTATTACAGCAGCGTCCACCGCGGCACAGGGTTCAAGAGTTTGCTCTCGACTCACTTCTATGAATCTGCTCGCGAAGCAGTGCTGGGGTTCCTGAATGCGGATGCTGCTGAACACGCCTGTATCTTTGGCAAGAACACGACCGAAGCGATCAATAAACTCGCCCACCGTTTCCCTTTCAACGCTGAAAGGGATATTGTTTTAACCACGATGATGGAACACCATTCCAATGATCTTCCCTGGCGCGGCGTCGCCAAAACCGTTCATATCGGAGTCACCAGGGACGGACAACTGGACGAGCAGGATCTTGATCGTAAATTATCTATGTATGCAAAACATGTCGCTCTGGTCGCTATTACAGGAGCTTCTAACGTTACTGGTTTTATCAATCCCGTTCACCAGATAGCAGAAAAAGCCCACGCTGTTGGTGCGCAGATTCTGGTGGACTGTGCCCAGTTTGCACCACACCGAAAAATCAATATGCGCCGTCTTAGTGATCCCGGTCACCTCGATTTTGTCACCATCTCTGCCCATAAAATGTACGCCCCCTTTGGAACCGGCGCCCTGGTTGGTAGGAAGGAAATGTTCGAGCGCGGCGATCCAGACGTGAGGGGCGGCGGTACTGTGATGATCGTTACTGTAGATGATGTGGTTTGGGCGGAGGCTCCGGAACGCGATGAGGCCGGCAGTCCCAATACCGTTGGCGCTGTCGCTCTGGGGGCAGCCATCCATCAGCTGCAGGAAGTAGGAATGGATAATATCGCACAGCATGAGGCTGAATTGACATCCTATGCCCTTACACGCATGCAGGAATTGCCTGATATACGCATTTATGGGGACAGCAACCCTGCCACAACTGCGGATCGATTAGGCTCGATACCATTTATATTAAACGGCATGTCGCACTTCCAGGTGGCTGCAATATTAGGATATGAGTTTGGGATTGGCGTGCGCAGCGGATGCTTCTGCGCTCACCCATATCTTCTCTATTTAATGAATGTTTCTCAAGAGCAGGCAGAAGTGACCCGCAATAGTATGCTGGCAGGGGACAGGTCGAATATGCCGGGGCTGATCCGCGCTTCATTCGGATTGTATAATACGATTGAGGATATTGATGCGCTTGTGGATGCGCTGAAGCGGATTGTCGCGGGTGGTTACGAAGGCGAGTATATACAGGATAAGTCGAGTGGGGAGTACATCCCGCAGGGTTGGTCCCCAGATTTCGAGCGTTATTTTTCCCTGCAGCCTGCGAATGAATTGCAGGCTGACACATAAAACATGCCGAAGCATGTTGGTCAGGCGTTTTTATCAAGGGGCTGCACCAACTTTTAAGACAGCCCCCAAGAGCTAAACCCCGGCGGGACGCAGGCCAGATATTCATTTGTGCTCCCCAACATCCGCAACAAACCCTCGCTCCCAACCAGTCCGTGACTGGTAGACTCGGCGAGACACGGTCTCGCCTCGAGCGTTGTGGTAGCCCTGAGCAAAACTCCGGTGTTCAGAGGAGTTATCGCCTACAGGTACGTTTCTTCAAACCTGTCGATAATATCGATAAACTCACCCGACAGCCTCTCTCTTGCTGATATGATTATTTCTTCTGGGATGTGTTTGTAATAAGCCTGGGCGATGCCTCCGGCGATGCATGCCAGCGTGTCGCTGTCTCCCCCCAATGAAACAGCATTGCGGACTGCGTCTTCGTAATCGGTTGAGTCCAGGAAGGCGATGATCGCTTCTGGCACGGATCCCTGGCAGGATACATCGAAGCGATATGTCGGACGGATATCTTCCACGGTGCGATCCAGGTCGTAGTTAAATCTTCGCTCGATCTCACTGCGGATCGCATCTTTATCAAGAC
>JAUXFR010000031.1 GCA_030622805.1 Anaerolineae bacterium
AGGAAAGCCCCGCTCAGGTTGGCTCCCAACAGGGAAGCCCCTTTCAGGTTGGCTCTTCCCAGGTAAGCCTCGCTCAGGTTGGCTCCCTCCAGGTTAGCTTCGCTCAGAATGGCTCCCCCCAGTTCTGCCCCACTCAGGTTGGCTCCCTCCAGATTAGCATTGCTCAGGTTGGCGAATCCCAAATGAGCCTTGTTCAGCGAACCATCCCTAAGCCAGCCTCTATAGTGTAATTGCCGCACTGCTTCAACAGCAAAAGCATTATCCGGGCTGCCCATTTGCAGGACCAGGCTTTTCTTTTCCTCACGCCTTTTTATCGCTTCATTGGCATTATCGAGAATCAATACGGTTATGCCTATAGCGATTAGCCCAGCGTGCAGATCCTGCAAGAACTTCGAGAAATCTGGATAGAAGTAGCCAATAAGTCCCAGGACTAGAATACCAACCCCCAAAAAATCTTCCCATTCAATGTACGATATGAAATTCTCTACCTTGTGTTGGCTGTGTTTAATATATCTTTCTCGATGGTATTGAACGGTATATTGCCATCCCTTTTTCATTTCATTCCGAAGATATTCAAGATAAGTCATATACTTGTCGCTCGCTTTAAATAGTTACAATGATTCTCAGAATTCGCGATGATTTCGTAATGTAGTGTCGTTTACGGCCGCGGGGCGGTGTAAAACTTGTAAGGCTCGTCCTGATAATAATGGAAGACATTGCGGTCGGGAAAAGCTTCAATCACGGCTGTATCGACCATGGAACCACGTGTGTGAACGAATATAAAGGGGGTGTCTAGGTAGGGGTTGCTGAGTTCGATCAACGTACCGTACTCGATCCACATTTCCTCAGGATGGACGATGATTAGAGCAGGGGCGAGCTTCTGCGCTTCGGGGGTCAGGAAGGGCTCAATGTGTGCTCGCTCCACGCCGTATAGACCACGCATATCTCCCAGCCGGGCGGGTGTGTAGAAAAACATGTTGTAGACTGTGAGAAATGTCAACAGAAATACGACGCCTAGAGACCGGGCACGCTGGTACTTTTTCTTCCGATCCCAGCGTTCTCTCGGTCGGAAAGGCCAGCCAGCCAGCCAGGCGATGCCTGCTCCACTCAGGATCGTGATGCTGTAAAAACCCTCATAATAATAGCGCGGACCGTACAGGAAAGCGCCGATCCAGTAACTCACGTAAACCAGCACCAGGCTGGGGAATACCAGGCTGATCAGCACGCCGTCCAGGCGGCGCTTGCGGTTCTGGTAGAGCGCGACTAGCCCGAAGGGCAGGAAGATCCAGAAGAATTTCCCCCAGCCAAATAAATCGGACAGGCCGCGCTGCAGCGTCTGGCGGGTGCTGGTGATGCCCTGCTGGATGCTGTGTCCCTCAGGCAGCACGCCGTAGCCCGGTCCGAAGCCGATTCTGTCGTACTCCCACCACAGCGTGTACAGGTTTGTGAAAGGATCGCCGCTGGCTATATACTGCCAGACGATCTGTAGGGAAGCGATCCCTAAAACGATACCGCAAAGCGCAAGCAGCCGCTGACGGGTTTTTCTGCTGCCCGAAACCAGCAGGTAAAGACCGTGGATAGCGAACGGCAGTGCAACTCCCATAGCAGTCACGGGGCGGGTGATAACCAGCAAACCCAGCCAGACTCCCGCCAGGATTGCTGGAAGCCAGGGCTTGGACCGGCGTCCTGATCCGAACGCCTCCAGCCAGGATAAGGCGAACCCGGCGCTGAGCACCAACCCGAGCGGATGTGAGAGCAGCGAGCCGGAGTTCATCAGGAAAAAGGGCGAAGCGACCGTCAGCCCGGCGGCAAGCAAGCCCACTGTCTCGCTAAAGGTGCGTTTAGCCAGCAGGTAAGTCAGCCATATGCCCAGCCCAGCCAGCAGCGGATTGACCAGCGAACGCGCTCCCAGGCGTATGCCCACTGCCAGCAGCGCCGGCCATCCGAGAGGATACTTGCCAAATCGCATGCCGTCATAGTCCACCACAAAAGGCACCAGGAAACTTTTCTCCCCTGGTGGTGAGGGCAGTGTCAGGTTGCCGCCGGAAATCGCCTGCGCCTGCCAGACGTACGCCATCTCGTCTTCCAGGTGTGCCATGTGCTCGAACACTTTGTTGTGCACCAGGAAGGCGCCCAGCACACCTAGCAGGCAAAGGATGATGGCGATACGGTCAGAACGGGTCATGGGGAATTGTGATCAGTCTATCAGTAAATCAGATAACATGTCAATTGGGTTATAGGTGATCAGATAATTTCGCACTTGGGTAATCATTTAATTCGTAATCCGTAATTCGCAATTAATCTCTTATGCATCGACCTCGCGCAGGGCAGATAAAGCGGCTGAATGAAGCAGGTTATTGGAAGCCAGGATGCCGCGGTTGTTGGTCAGGCTGCGACCGGTCGTAAAGTCGAGCGGCTTACCATCCAGGTCGGTGATCCTTCCGCCAGCTTCTTCCAGGATCAGCGATCCTGCCGCCTGATCCCAGATCTTTTCGCGGTAATCAGGTCGGTCGGGAGAAAGCAAACGCAGGTAAAGCTCCCCTTTTCCAGCCGCCAGAACGGCGTACTTAGCCTGGCTGTCGAGCCGCACCGGATCAGCCTCCACACCCAGAGCAGCCGAAAAGTGATCGACCTGGTTCACGTTGGTGTGCCCCGACTCTACCGAACGAAGGATGCGCGCTTGGCTGGGGTTTTCTATCTGGGAAACCTGGAGCTGACGGTAGTCGCCAGGAGTTTCCAGCGCTGTCGCCCAGGAGCCCTGATTACGAGCCGCGACCAGCAAAGAGCCGCTTCCGCCGATAGATGGATGGTATGCATTGCTCAGGTGTGGGCAGCCCAGCGCAGCGACCTGCACCCGACCATCTACGATAAGCGCCAGAGCGACTGCATACTGGTCGCCTCGCAGGAAGCCCTTAGTGCCATCGATCGGGTCCAGGGTCCAGAAACGCTTGCCGGAAGATCCCTGACCGCGGTCGATCCAATCGCAGACCGAAGCTGGCGCGGCCTCTGGGATAGATCGTTTGACAAATTTCGTCACCTGGTTCAGGTTGTCGGATCCCTCTGCAGCGCGCAGCCCTGCGGCGTCCTCTTCGGCGACCAGCGGGTCCTCCTGAAAGACTTCAGCCAGCATGCGGCTGATCAACGCCTGGGAGGCATAGTCCGCGACCGTGACCGGCGAGCGGTCCTCTTTAGTGAGCGCCGGCGTAACCATTTCAAGCTGCACCTGCCGCACCAGTAGCGCAGCCTGTCGTGCAGCGTCAACAGCAAACATTATTTCGGGATTACTTGTGTCTATCATGGTTAATTTCCTTAAGACCAATCCAAATAATGCGGGATAATCTGGTGTCTGGGAATCAAAATCTTCGAATATCTGTTTTTTCAGTGTTCATCAGCGTTCTAATTAATCATGTTTGGGCAGCCGCTCAGATCGTAAGACATGGCGCCGGTGATGCGTACGGACGCCATTTGACCTTCGGGCAGTTCGCCCTCGATGATCACCATACCATCGATCTCGGGGGCATCGCGGTAAGAGCGCCCGAGGGAGATGCCGTCTCCAGAGCCTTCGATCAGCACATCCAGTGACCCGCCGACGAAGGTCTGATTTTTTTCCAGGGAGATACCCTGCTGAAGCTGCATCAGTCGTTCGTAGCGTTCCTGCTTAACTTCAGGTGGGACGGGGTCTCCAAGCGGTTCACTGCTGGTGCCGGGTTCAAAAGAGAACATAAAAGCGCCCACGCGGTCAAAGCGCATCTCTGCCACAAAGTCCAGCAGCGTTTGGAACTCCTGTTCGGTTTCGCCCGGGTAGCCGGTGATGAACGTGGTTCGCAGTGCCAGATCCGGTATTGCTGTGCTCATCTTCTCCAGGGTGCGATGAACCCAGTCAATGTTTGCCGGGCGGTGCATCCGGCGCAGGGTTGCAGGGTGGGCGTGCTGTAGGGGCATGTCCAGGTAGGGCAGGATCTGTTTGTGTGATGCCATTACTTCGATCAGACGGTCTGTGACGTATCCGGGATAGGCATACATCACGCGTATCCAGTCCACATCGGGCACGGCAGCGACGAGCTGTTCGAGCAGTTCCGCCAACCCGTCTTTTCTCCCCAGGTCGTGACCGTAATCGGTTGTGTCCTGTGCGATCAGGATCAGCTCGTGGACGCCAGCATCCTGCAGCAGGCGTGCTTCCTTGACGATGGCATCCATCGGGCGGCTGACGGCTGTGCCCTTGATGAGCGGAATGGCGCAGAAGGCGCACGGTCGGCGGCACCCGTCAGCGATTTTGATATACGCGCTGCCGCCCTGCAGTGCGACCCGGGGGATACCGCGTTCGTCTGTTCCTACGGTCTTGACCTCGGGCAGGTGGTATACAGGCTCTGGGTGTGAGCCATCTCGCAGCTTCTCGACAACCTCCAGGATGTCCATCCATCGCCGGGTGCCGAGGATGCCGTCTATGCCCGGCACCTGCTTTACGACCTCAGCACCATAGCGTTGGGTTAAGCACCCTGCCGCGATCAGAACCTGTCCAGCCCGCTTCTGGGATGCCATCTCACCGAGCACCTGCAGCGACTCTTCCTTTGCTGGTCCGATGAATCCGCACGTATTAACGATGATCACCTGTGCCCGGGAGGCTTGCTCTGTCGGGCGGTAATCGTCGCCTGCCACAAGCTGTGCCAACGCTTCGGAATCGACGGTATTTTTAGCGCAGCCCAGGGACACGAGATGGAAAGATTTAGATATCAAGGGTTCGGTGGTCATAAACTTTCACCACGGAGAATGCACTGTACACAGCGGAAATTGTGACTCTCCATGATCCCAGTGAACGCTGTGTTGGAGATTATTAGGTTCATGATTAAGGGATGGGAGGGATGTCGGTGCCGGCGCCAGGCAGGACCGGGGAAGTGGGCGTAACGCGGGGAGTGCGTGTGGGTGTTGGCGTGATGGTGGGTGTCGGAACCACGAGACCTTCTCTGGTGTAGATCACATTGACCACCTGCCCATAATTGCCCAATCGCCCCTCATCATTCCCGTTGTAATAAACCTGTATCCCCCAACCATTGCCGGTCAGAATTTCGATCTGTGACTCACCTGAAAAGGGATAAGCGCTTCCGGGCAGCACCCTGCCGACCATCGCAATCTCATCATCGACAGTTACACGAACCCATGCTCTCTGGTGGACGGTGATATATATTTCAACCCCTTCCTCTCCACTCAGGATTGGGGGCACTTCGATGGTCGAGTCTGCGAGCGGTGTATTCTGCGGTTGGGCAAGCACTGGCGCAGATTGAGGGGGCGTTTCAGTGACGGTCACAACGCTGACCGAGGGTGAAGGGGATGCGATCAGTATGTCAGCGATTGAGGGGGCGGTCGTTGTAGGTACGGTGTTTGACTGCATGGCGAATACCCGGATCGACATCCATACGACGAAGACCACAATAAAAATCCCAACTGTGCCGCCGATCAGTACATCGCTTGAGAATATTCGCCGCATCCGAGCGGGCAGGAGCGGCTTGCGGTGGGTTCGTTTTGGGGCAGCATCCGATTTGGATTTCCTGACGGTCAGGCGAGCCTGCAGCCCCTGCGCAAAACGTATCAGCAGTGGTTCAGGATCCATCCCCAGGAAAATGGCGTAGTTATTGAGCATCCCGCGCCCCTGGACTGGGGAGGGCATCGCATCCATGTCCCCTGCTTCCAGAGCTTTCAGGTAATGCTGTCGCAGGTTGGTATGCCGTTCGACATCATCCAGAGAAAGCCCCAGGGTCTCTCTCTGTTTCTTCAATCGCTGACCCACTTCGATAAAAGCCGACTCTGCGTCACCGGATGCGCCTTCTATTTTCTCGGGCTTTGGTTCTGGTGTGGGTTCATCTGCTGCACCCTGTCCGGGTTCTGGCACACTTTCCCCGTCCAGGGATGCGAGTAATGCCTTGGTGTCCAGCCCGAGGAAATTGGCGTAGGTGCGTAAGAAACCGCGCGCCTGAGTGCTGGATGGCATGCTGTTAAAGTCACCAGCTTCCAGCGCCTGCAGGTAATGCAGACGCATGTAGGTAGCTTTTGAGACCTGTTCCAATGTCAGGCTGCGTGCCTCGCGGGCTTCTCTTAGCTGTTTTCCGATCGAGTTATTCATGCTGGGGATGATCAATATTTGTGCCGAATCAATTTATATCACAAGTCACACCAGCCCGACGTTTGGTCGTCGGGCTGGCAGGCTTTTGATTGGATGGGTGAGTTCTTACTCGGTTTCTTCTGCCAGTTGTTCGGTCTCAGACTCCGTTTCCTGCTCTATCTCTTGCTCAGCTTCTTCGATATCAGCGATCAGTTCGTCCTCTATCAACAGATCCGCAGTCTCCAGCAGCGCATCGAGCTCTTCGTCAACCTCGCCCTCAACCTGTTCGCTCTCAAGCGGGATCAGAGCTGACTCGGGTGATTCTCCTTCACGGTGCACAAGCACTTCCAATTCCGGGATCAGGTCAATTGTCAGGCGGACGTTGGCTTTGTGCAAACCAATCGTTCGGATGGGCTGGGTGTCAATTTGCCGGCGGTCGACATCTACTTCGATCTGTTCCTTAATCTCATCAGCGATCATCTGCGGCGTGACGGATCCGTACAGTTTGTCAGTCTCTCCAGCTTTGGCAGGGAAAATCAGCCGCAGTCCAGACAACTGGTCGGCAAGACCGCTCAGTTCTACGTTCTCAATCGCTCGCCTGGTTTCTGCCTGATCCCAGATGCGATCAGCCTGCTTGAGCGCTCCGGGCGTGGCCAGCACAGCCAGACTTTGAGGAAGCAGGTAGTTGCGACCATAGCCGGTGGCGACCTTCTTGACATCACCTGCGCGACCCAATTTGTATACATCTTTGATCAATAATACTTTCATTTTTCAAGCCCTTTCAATTATGGATTTCCGTGAGAACGGATAGCCCGGGCTAAGGGTACAAAGCACCGGGCGCAGCAAATTTTACCAGAAGGGTATGCTAACGTCAACGACTGATATAATCCAGGTATGGATTCAGGGAGCAGGGCCAGGTCCGGTGTAGATCGACGGCAGCGCTCGTTCCGGGTGGAGGCGGTTGTGCTGCGCCGCTGGGATTACGGAGAAGCGGACCGCATGCTGGTCCTGTACACGCTCCAGATGGGCAAGCTGACCGCCATCGCCAAGGGCATCCGCAAGCCGCGCTCGCGCAAGGCAGGACATCTGGAGCCTTTCACGCGCACCAGCCTGCAGCTCGCTCGTGGCAGGGATTTAATGATCGTCACCCAGGCGGAGACGATTGACGTACATCTGCCTTTGCGGGATGATATGCTGCTGACCACGTACGCAGCATATGTGGTGGAGCTGATGGACCGTTTCACTTATGAGGAGGGGGAGAACCGGGCGCTGTACCGTACGCTGATTAACACCCTGGTGCGTCTAAGTGCTGGCGAGATGCCAGACCTGGTCGTGCGCTATTATGAAATGCGTTTGCTGGATCTGCTGGGTTTCCGCCCGAAGCTGTTCGCGTGCGCAGGCTGCGAGACCGAGATCCAGCCTGAAGATCAGTATTTCTCTGATGAGCGTGGCGGCGTGCTTTGTCCGCGCTGCGGTCGCTCATTTCCGGGTGCGCGTCCGGTCTCGATGGACGCGCTCCGATTCCTGCGCCATTTCCAGCGCAGCAGCTACCAGGATGCCAGGCGCGCGCATCTCTCATCGAGCGTGAACCGGGAATTGGAGAGCCTGATGCAGCACTATCTAACCTACCTGCTGGAAAGAGGTTTGAATTCGCCGGAGTTTTTGAGACGTTTGCGGGGGGACGGTTGAATCACTGAGGAGCTGATGAGAATGATTACACTGATGGAGCGCATGAATTTCAGCGTGTTCACGTATAATTAGATAGGATATTGGTTCAAATTACAGGGATCACTGCTGGACTGCAGGAAATGGTAGCATTGTTGGATTGCTTTGTCTTGAGTAAGATTTTGCCTCGCAGAGGATCGTTATTGAGAGGTAAGGAGCACCGTGAATAATCAGCCGTCTTCGTATGTAGATAATACTTACCAACTTTCAGCGCTCACTGGAAAAGTAATTGCTGCAGCTCAGACTGTACATCGGGGATTGGGACCGGGCTTTGAAGAAGTTATCTATCAGCGCGCATTAGCGTTCGAACTGCCTGCTCATGATATGGATCACGAGCGAGAGGTGTGGATTGATGTCCATTACCAGGGGAAGAATGTCGGAAAGAAGAGGGTCGACTTCGTGATAGGCGATGAGACCGGCAGCGTAATGGTCGAGATCAAAGCGAAGTTTGCGCTTGAAGACGTGGATTTTGTGCAGGCATTGTCTTATCTGAAGGCATCGGGTTATAAGGTTGGATTGCTGATTAATTTCGGTGCCAAGCAGCTTGAAGTTAGGCGATTAGCGAATTAATTGAAACTAGAACTTCCGGATCACATTGATGAGGATGATAAATCAGTGTAATCATCCTCATCACCGAAATCAGTGATTCAAACCCCTGTCATTCGAGCAAGACACCCCTTGCAAGGTTGTCTGTGAGTGTATAATTAGCATCAGCCCAACTGGAGGGATTCATGCCGCTTGACACAGGCAACATTCTGAACAACCGCTACCGCATCGTGCGGCTGCTTGGACAGGGCTGCTATTCGGTCTACCCTCATTACGGGTCAAAGGCTTCTACCTGGACATGTCAACCCTGGCGTCTGTCTTCGCCGGGTTGGCAGGAGCGCTGGCGGCGCATCAAATCCGTCACATCAACTCCGAGACATTCAATCTGATCGATTCGGTTTTCTTATTGGGTATGTTAATCATTGGCGGGTTAGGTTCAAATCTAGGGCCGATATTTGGAGCAATCGTTGTAGTCCTACTTTTAGAGGGAGCCACGCTTTTAGGACCTCTTTTCTCAGAAATATTTCCCAGTACGGCTGCTGGTGCCGTACAAGCCATGAGACCGCTGTTCTTTGGCACGACTTTGACCCTATTCTTGATTTTTGAACCGCGCGGGTTGGCACATCGCTGGCAGATATTAAAAGCAGCCTGGCGGTTGAGGCCGTTTTCGCATTAAGCGAACCCAAGTATTCTCAGTACTTCAGATTTTGGCGAGAGATCGCCTGATGTGAAAGGAGGTGTTGAAATCTGGATATAATATTTCCTACCAACCATTCCGGCAAA
>JAUXFR010000125.1 GCA_030622805.1 Anaerolineae bacterium
ACTCAACTTACATTCCTGGAAAAGAAGACACTTCGACCGGAAGCAAAGTGGTCGGATTCTTACGCGCCATGGGTGCTGTGGTCTGGAAAGACCTCTCAGCAGAACTGCGCAGCCGGGAACTGCTCTCAGCCATGTTGATCTTTGCCCTGCTGGTGATCCTGATCTTCAATTTTGCACTTGATCTGGATCCTGCCACCCGTCGTCAGAGCACGATCACTTCAGGCGTCTTGTGGGTTATTTTTGTCTTTGCAGGCACCCTGGGACTCAACCGGTCGATGGCGATCGAAAAAGATCGCGGTTGTTTGGATGGCTTGTTGTTGGCGCCCGTTGACCGCAGTGCGATTTATTTTGGTAAAGCGCTGGGAAATTTAGTCTTTATGCTGATGGTGGAACTTATCGTTCTCCCAATTTACAGCTTGCTTTACAACGTCAATCTTTTTAACCCGGGACTGCTGTTGGTGATTTTACTGGGCTCGATCGGCTATGTTGCCGTTGGAACCCTGCTGGCAGCCATGGCGGTGCAGGCCCGTACCCGCGATATCCTCCTGCCAATATTGCTCTTCCCGGTGGTGCTGCCGGTCATCCTGGCAGCTGTTAAAGCCAGCACCGGTTTCCTGGACGGGAGTGAAATGGACGTTATTCGACCCTGGCTCAACTTGCTGATCGCATACGATATAATATTTTCTGCGGTTGCTTTTATGGTCTTTGATTATGTGGTTGAAGAATAACCTGGTGTTCTGGTGATCTTCTGAATTATTTTGATCAATTGGAGTTGTATTATGGAATCTAAACCTCGTCTGCTAACAATCTTGGATATTGTGACCGTGATCTTGCTGCTCGTGGCGACATACATGGTTTTCTTCTACGCTCCTCAGGAAGCGGTGATGGGTGATGTCCAGCGCGTTTTCTACTTCCACGTAGCGGCTGGCTGGGTGGGCATGCTCAGCTTCCTGGTTGCTGCTGGGGTTGGCATCTTATACCTGGTTAAAAAGGATCGCAAGTGGGACATTGCCGGTCTGGCAGCTGTTGAGATAGGCATCGTTTTCGCTTTTATTAACATCGTAACCGGTTCAATCTGGGCTCGCCCAATCTGGAATACCTGGTGGACCTGGGACCCTCGGCTGACCACCGCCACAGTCATGATGCTCATTTATCTTGCCTATCTGATGCTGCGCCAGGGGATTGAAGATCCAGATCGCCGGGCGCGCTTCGGCGCTGTCTACGCCATCATCGGGTTCTTGAGCGTTCCGTTAACCTACTTCTCCGCCAGGATTTTCCGCACCATCCACCCAATAGTGATTGGCAGTGGTGACGCTGGTGCTACGGGATCTTTCGATATGACGCCCTTGATGACGCAAACCTTCATGTTCAGCCTGTTGACTTTCACCTTAATCTTCATCGACTTGCTCTGGCATCGCATCCGCCTCGGCAGAAAAGCTGACCAGGTCGAACAACTTCGCTTGAAAACCATGGAATAAAAGGATACCGAGATGTTATTTTCATTATTCTTACAAGATGCTCCTATAAATACCACCAATTACATGATCGCTGGATATGCTGTTATCTTTGGGGTGATGTTGATTTATTTGATCAGCTTATTGGTCCGGCAGCGTAATTTGCAGAAAGACCTGGAAGTCCTGGAAGAAATTCAAGTTGAAGAACAATGAGTTCTAATGACGCGATCCCACTGCCGGTAATTGGCAGTAAAGTGAGGACCGCTTGCGGTTCGGATGAAATGTTTGCCTCCGATACTCCCCGCGCGATCTATGAAGGAAAAAGGATATTCTTCTGTACTCCCGAATGCCAGCAGGAATTCATTGAGGATCCCGGAAAATCGTGCCTGGCTGATCATATTAATAATGAGACCGAAGATAGGTTGAACAGCTAACAAATAAAAGAAAGCGAGTTCCAGAGGTTAACTTCTACTCCTTGAATAAGCACGCATAAATTCACTTGTCTCTCTATTGTCGATAATTTCTATTGCGGTTGCACCGGATTACACCAGGAGTGCAACTGGCATAAAGAAGGAATGGCGCCTGCAACCTTGTCCATGAGGGGGATGAAATCGAGGTAATGAGAGTTTAGGGTAACTATACCCCCGTGAACATTCTTTCAGCTCGAGTTTCTCTACACCACCTGATGGAGGTTCGTTTTTGAGGCTGAAATGGATCGTATAAATGCAATACGCGATGATGAAAGGCGTGTTGGGGGTTCCATTCCTTGAAATCTAGATATGATCGAAAACAAATTAATGCCCGAAAAAGTGGGGAAAATGGGGGTCTGCAGACGTAGGTTGTCCCGTTGGCTTAATCGATTTGATTGAATGGTTAGATTTGTGGGGGGAATGGGATCTGATTCTAGCCGCATTTCCCAAGAATTTTATCGAATTTCAACAATAGGGGTAATGCATAAAAAAGGATTGATTAGTTGGATTGATAATCTCACATTAGGAATCGCAGAGGAACTTTGGCGATACCAATTCTGTATGGAAACCATTATATTCAACTGTTCTCGCTCATAAACACGAAGTCAAAGATATTGATATCGTCATCAGCTAAGCCGATGGCGCCTGGTACGCACACCCGTACCAAAGAAGGTTCCCAAGGAGGGTTACAGCAACACGAACCTCGTCACTATATACCAGTCTCCGCGATAATGCGTCCGGACTGCACCGCGTCCACCAGGGCCTGGTGATCGTTTTCGGTTTGGTCCGCGTAAGCCACCGCGAAATCTCTGATGGCTTTATCGAAAACATCTCCACTTCCCAGGTAGCCGCTTATCGCCGCGGCATCACCTGTACGGGCGTGAGCGCGTGCCAGACAGAGACCGCACACTTTCAGATAGGTCTCCAGACCGCTTGCATCCAGGTTTACCACATCAAAAGAAGCTTTCATATCTTTCAACTGCCGCCAGTAGAAATCGATGCTGATGCCTTCACTATGGTGCCATCCCAGAAAGATATCCGATGTCGCCTGCATCAGACGCTGACCGATCACGACCCGCTGCGCCTGGCTGGAGAAGTCCATCTTGGGCAGATACGCCTCCAGAGCTGAGGGACCAGCTTGCTTCTGCTGCAGGATAAGCGCGTCCTCGTCAGCGTCTCCTTCAAGCAAAGCGATGGTACAGCGGGTGCCCACACTGCCAACACCTCCCACCCGCAAGGCCGCATCTGAAATACGATATCGGGTCAGCAAACGGCGTCTATCCTCCGACAGACTGTTTATATACTCAAACCAGGCACTCTCAATGTCTTGTTTGCTGATCTGTTGCTTCTGCTCTTCACTAAGTCGATCACTCAAGCGCTCCAGTAAAGGTGGGTCATTGACGATCTGCTTTTTTCCATCAACAACTTCTGTAAGCTTTTGCAAGGTGCGTTGCCTTGTATGTGAGCGCGCTTTCGTGACTGTTTTCCGGGCGCTTTTTGAGCTCTTCCGAGCATATTTATCAAACACCTTCAGGACTGAATTCGCATCGACATGGTAATACCATACATCCAGGATAGATGCCTGGAAAAATCGCTGCATGGACTTGCGATAAGATCTACAAACTTCGAGAGCCAATTGACGGCAGGTTTTATCCTTGAAACCATTCTCTCGTCCAGCTACAACCGCGCTGGCAGCCAACCGTTTGAGGTCCCATTCCCAGGGTCCAGGGTAGGTTTCATCAAAGTCGTTGATATCGAACACCAGGTTTCGTTCTGGCGTGGCAAAGACCCCGAAGTTGGCCAGGTGGGCATCCCCGCACAAGAGCACATTTTGACCCGAAACCGGACTGGCAGCTAAATCGGACGCCATCACGACTGCCGATCCACGCAGGAATGCGAAAGGCGAGGCCACCATACGACCGTACTTGATGGGTAGTAAATCTTGCAGACGACCTTTATCCTGTGCCTGGAGCAAATCGAGCGGATCGGGCCGATCGGTTGCGGGAGTCCAATCGCCATGACTGCTGCGTGGAACCTGCTTGCGAATGCTTTTTCCAAGCACAATACGCTCTTCTTTCGGCAGCTGTTTGTTATATATTTTTTGTTCAGACATTTTCGACTCTCCTTTTTATATCCAGGTCAGATTCACTTTGCCAGATTGGATTGCTCTCATATGAACCGCTGTTTGATTTCCCGGGAGACAGCAATTTATGAACCCGGTTCATCCTTCGCATCGGGTGCATCCAGGGGATGTTTACTCAAAGGCAGTTTAACGGCTGCCGCGTAGAGGCCATGTTGCACCGGTACGCCGCTGATAGTGGCATAACCCAGTGAGGTTGGCACCATCAAGGCCCACACAGACAATCCCGCGATGATGTCGCCCTTCAACCAGGAGCGGTCATATTGGGGCAGCCATCCCGCGATCGGCAGGAAACGGGCAATACCACTCGGATCTTCTTTTTTCTCGATATTGTTTGCAGACATGAGGACTACCTTTCCACAAATGGTTATTACATGGAGAATCTTGTTGGTGATTTTATTATGTTTCTTCCCAGAGCAACACAAAATGCTCTGGGAAGAGTTAAAAATTATTCTTCTTTTTCCTTTCTGGCAGCTTCCCATTGCATTAATGCGGAATCGGGTGCTGCCTGCCAGGCGCCGATGATCAGCAAAACGCCAACGATCAGCAAAAAGATGGTCTGGACCATCAAGCCATGGGTAAGGACATTGATTATTGCACGCCCTAATTCACGCAGCAAGGGTTCCTGCACAGAGGTCAGCACAGAGGAACGCGCCCCTGAGAAGAAGATCAACGAAATAAACATCGCAATCGTCATCCCAATTCCGATCCACATCGTGGTCTGCCGGCGCCACAGCGATACCCACACCGCCACCACAAAGACCAGGATGGTCAGCAGTGGCAGCAGCAAACCGATCGCATTCAGGTATGAAACAACTTCCTGCAGCACGGCGACCTGGTTGCTGCTCATGATCACCAGGCGACCTTCCTCAGCCTGGGGCACCAAATTCAAATCAGATACACCGAATCGATCCTCGACATAGTTGTAAATATCGTTGAATTCGAGCGTCAGGTTGCCATCCTGGAAGTACAGGCGG
>JAUXFR010000189.1 GCA_030622805.1 Anaerolineae bacterium
CACCTTCTCTCGAGGCAGCCTGGCCTGTTTGGCCGCGCTTTCGATGATGCGTACATTGGCCTGGTGAGGTACAACCAGTTCAATATCCTCAGCGGTCAATCCTGCTTCTGCGATTGCCTGGCGCAGCGACCTGCCCAATACCCGCGTGGCAAACTTGAAAACTTCACGGCCGTTCATACGTAAGTAATGCTGCCCATTGACCAAGGCTTCATGACTGACAGGGATTGCCGTCCCGCCTGCAGGTAAGATCAGGTGTTCCGCTCCTGAGCCATCAGAACCAAGTACAAAAGAAAGCACCCCCGAAGGTTCATCGCACGCCTGTATAACTACTGCACCCGCGCCATCGCCGAAGAGTACACAAGTAGAGCGGTCTTCCCAGTCGATAAATCGGCTGATCAGCTCTGCCCCAATCACAAGTATGTTATCAGCTGCTCCCGAGGCGATGAACTGCTGTGCTGTCGCTAAACCATACACAAAACCCGTGCAGCCCGTCACCAATGTAAACGCTGCAACATTCCTGGCACCCAACATATGCTGAACCTGAGATGAGACCGGCGGCGTGAGATAATCGGGGCTGGAAGTGGCCACAATAATCAGATCCAAATCTTTAGCATGTACACCGGCCATCTCCAGGGCATCGCCTGCCGCAGCAGTCGACATCTGGGATGTGTTTTCGTTCTCTGCTGCGATGCGCCGTTCACTGATCCCCGTCCTGCTGACGATCCACTCGTCGCTGGTGTCCAGCATCTTCTCAAGATCCGCGTTCGTGAGCACACGCTCGGGGACATATTTTCCCCAGCCGATGATATTTCCATACCGCTCTGTCATCTAAATCTCCTAGTCCACTAAATAACAAACTACCCGATGTTAAAAAAACGACACATAGCGAATATAACCCCTAAAAACCGGCAAAGTTATGTTGTGGTGACAAAATAAGCCATCGAATGAATTCGAAGTCTGGCACAATAAACCCGTTGAACCAGGTTAGACACCCCCGCTACCACACCCGCCACATCCAGCACCGCACACAGTGACCGCCGTCAGCCAGTGCTCATCACACCCAACTTCTCTCATCCAAGATGATCTGCGCGTCCTCGCCAAGATCGCTTTCTGAAACAAAATCGACTTGATCAACATTAACGCGGCAGGTCGTCCGGATGGCTTCAGATAGCGCCACCACCAGCTCATCACGGTCTGCGCTTTCATCTGCCAGAACCACTTGCAGTTTAAATTCATCACGTTTTTCGGGGCGTACGACTACGGCCTGGAGGCGACCCACACCGGGTACCTGGCTGACTGCAAAACGCAACTGGTTCGGATGGACGAACATGCCGCGCACCTTCACAGCATCACCCACTCTTCCCACGAGGATGATCGAACGTTCGGATTGGCGGCTTTGACCCGGAGCTGGATCAATGTACATGGCCAGATCGCCGGTGCCTAAGCGGATCAGCGGGTACGTTTCATCAAAACTGGTAACTACTACTTCACCGGTCTCGCCCGGTTTAACTGACAGCCCGGTTTCCGGGTTGGTAACCTGGATAATCGATGATTCGAGCAGTTTCATCGCCAATCCCCCCTCGGTATTGTAAGCCAGAACTCCTAATTCAGCGGTCGCATAGGCATTGGTGACCGTCAGCTTATATGTATCCACGAAAGCGCCCCGCATCTCAGCCGGCAGCGGCTCTGCTGATACTAACGCCTTCGACAAAAAGAACTGCTTTTGAAAATCCATCCCCATATCTTCGGCTTTTTTGATCAAAGCCATCAACCAGGATGGGGTTCCAAGATAACCTGTGACTTTCAGATCAAGCATCATCTTAACCAGCAGGTCAGCATTGCCCACCCCTGCGGGTATCACCGTGATACCGATCTCTCGTGAAACCTGGTCAACAGCCAGCCCAGTTGGGATCAGATGATAGCCAAAGGAGTTGAGCACGACGTCTCCGGCTCGAAAATCAGCGATTTCCAAAATCTCGCGGGCGGAATCGATAACAGCACTCTCACCGGCATGGGGTTCGTAAAGCGGACCCGGGGAGAAGAAAATATGCTCCAACGTTTCAGTCGGAACCGCCAGGAAACCCCCGAAAGGAGGATGCTCGAGTTGGAGTTCTACTAAGCGATCCTTGGTCGTAACAGGGATTTTATCCAGGTCAGCCAAAGTTTGGATGTCATCGGGTGTTAATTCGGCTTCATTTAATAGTTTGTGTACCGCTGGAGCGTTCTCATAGGCGTGCTTCAGGATATGAACAAGCCGATCTTGCAACGAGTTTTTCATTTGATACCTCTCATCTTTATACAAATCTGTGATAATGTTTCACCAATACCGGATAAGTTCATAAAAACACGCCAATTCCATTACCCCAACCAGCGTTTGCGGCGTTTGTAATGCTTTACGTCGCGATAACTCTTCCGTTCACCCACCTGGGTCAGTCCCAAATAGAATTCCTTAATGTCTTCGTTATCCATGAGTTGACCGGATGGACCATCCAACACCACCCGACCATTCTCCATCACATAAACGTAGTCTGCCACATTCAACGCAACTCGAGCGTTCTGTTCAACCAGCAAGATCGTCATGCCCTCATCGCTGCTGATTTGTTTTATAACCCGAAAGATTTCTTTTACAAGTAGTGGCGCCAGTCCTAAGGAAGGTTCATCAAGAAGCATGACTCTGGGATGCGCCATCAATCCACGCCCGATGACCAGCATCTGCTGTTCTCCACCAGAAAGATATCCGCTAGTTCGCTTACGAAGTTCCTTGAGAGGTGGAAAGTAGTGGTAAACCTGCTCCAAATCCTGGCTGACTGGCACACGGCTGGCAGATTTTGACCTACCCTCTCGACCGAGCAGAAGATTTTCCTCAACCGTCAAGTGCTGGAACAAACGCCTTCCCTCCAACACCTGGATGATACCCAGCCGAACAATGTCCTCCGGGGGGAGATGACCAATATTCTGACCATCGAACTCGACATTGCCGCGCGTAATCTCTCCCTCCTGGGTTCGCAGCAGGCCAGAGATAGCCCTGAGCGTAGTGGTCTTTCCGGCGCCGTTGGCACCCAGCAAGGTGATGATTTTTCCACTGGGCACGTCAATGGAGACCCCCCGGAGTACCAGGATGACATCGCTGTAAGTGACTTCTATGTTATTCAGTGTAAGCATGAGTAGTTTGCTGCCCTGAAATTCTGTCTCTGGGGCTGTCTCAACAGATTGTCACCCTGAGTGAAACAAAGGGTCTCCCAGGCTAAATCAGAGATTCTTCACTCCGTTCAGAATGACATTTCCATAGTTTTTAGACAGCCCCACAAGCGAACGAGTACAAGCAGGGTGACCGGGTGGATGGGTAAGAACCCACCCACCCGTCAACTTATTACTTGCTATTCACTCGGGCGCAGGTCTGGAGTATCTGTCCAATCCTGAAGGACGGTGAATGCATCCGGACCGCCCTGGATCATACGGATTTGGGTCATATGCGGCGAGCGGCTTCCTCCGGTGAAATCCATCTTCAACACCCCGAACAGCGGTTCAAAGGGGCTCATTGCAATCAGGGCATCGTGGACTGCCTCGCCATCCAGGTTTTCATAACCCACGGTATCGATAGCGAGCTTGATCGCCTCTGCAGCCATGTCAACACCTGCAATCAGCAGCAAGTAGCCGACATTGTGTTCAGCAGCAGGGCGTTCGTTGGCATCAAAAAGCTGCTGGGCATACTGGACACCTTCATTATCGGTATCTGTCCACCACAGGTAGGGGAAGGGCGAGATCAATCCCACACCGAAGGCTGGGTCTGCCAGAAAGGCGTAAGTCGCCAGGTCCATCGTCCAGTTGTCACCCAAAACAACGAACTGGTCACGCAAACCTAAAGCATTGAGATCATTCAGAAGCGCCGCTGGACCGAAGGCCAGCGTGTTCGTCCAGATCGCATTGGCACCGGCTGCCTGGGCGTTCAGGATTGCGGTCGTGGTATCTGCAGTGGGGGAAACATCGTATGTCTCTTCATGCACGACCTCGACCCCCAAATCATCCAGATATGCCCGACTTCATTAATTGACCTTACCATTGCCAGATCCACC
>JAUXFR010000124.1 GCA_030622805.1 Anaerolineae bacterium
TCCATCTTTCTCGATCGTCTTGGCAACATATAGTATATTTTCTCCTTCTTCGTCCAGTCTTGTAATTACACCTTTCCCGTCATTGCTTTCCAAAGCCTGCCAGACTTCATCCGATCGTTCAATTTCATCTGCTGATGGGATTTTTTTCGTGCTGTCGTACAGAGCGGATCCATCTCGCAAAAACAATGTATAGCGATATTCGGGAAAAGACGAGTTCAATTGAATGAGGATTTGTTCGATTTTTCCGACATTCCCCTGTCCGTGATACAGCTCGCGGAGAGGGTCCTCCAGAGCACTGCTGCCTATGATGGCAAATTTCTCCAGATTGAATTCCAACTCATTACGAGCAGCAGTTAGGATTGCGCTGCTCGCAAAGGTTGACAGGAAAATTATACTGATCAAAGTGACCAGCAGATGCGAGAGCACCAAACGGGTTTGGATTGATGAAGGAAAACGCATAACTTGGAATAAAAATGAACGCAGGTGGCAGCCTGTTCAGGCAAGCTCCTCCGGACCAGCGAAGCGATAACCATAGCCGCGCACAGTCTGGATGTATTTAGGGATAGCTGGATCGTCTTCGACTTTCAAACGAAGCCATCGCACGTGTACATCCAATGTGCGCGGATCGCCAATCCATTCAACACCCCATACTTGTTTGAGTAGTTCATCGCGGCTCATAGCTCGACCGGCGTTGCTCATCAATGCTGCCAGTAAATCGAACTCGCGCGCAGAGAGCTGCAATTCCTCTTTTTTCTTGAACACTCGTCTGGCTGTCGGATCCAGGCTGAGATGCTTCAATGTGACGGGTTGTTCGTGTTTCGCTTTGCGGTCAAGTTCAACCCTTCGTAATGTAGCTCGTATGCGCGCCAGCAGTTCCCTGAACGAAAACGGTTTGGCGAGGTAGTCATCCGCTCCAACTTCTAACCCTTGAACGCGGTCAATCTCTTCTCCCAGTGCTGTCAGCATGATCACCGGGGTCGTGTAGCTTTCTCGTAAACGCCGGCAAACTTCAAACCCGCTGATATCGGGCAGCAGAAGGTCAAGCACGATCAGATCAGGTTTAAATTCTGCTACCAATTCCAACGCCTGCATACCATCCATGGCAGAGCTTACTTCAAAACCTTCTCGTTCCAAACTGTAAGATAAAGAATCGATAATCAAGGGTTCATCATCTACAAGTAATATACGCATCATAGTTGTGCTCCATTTGTTCAAAGTTATCAATATGTATTCGGATTATCGCATGTCTGGATAGAGCATACTTATATAAATATTAAATAGCATTCCCGTCACTATGAAAGTTCTTAACATTTAACATATTGTACTATCTACATATCGATTGTAAATATATTTCCGTACGAATCATAAAGAGCTTAAGTAATCCTTAACTAAAGCTGACATATTCAGACCAAATTCGGTCGAAATATGTCACATTCAGCATTGGACAACATCCATATTAAAGCATACAGCCCTGCGGATTTCAGTTGGACAAGTCGGGATGTACTGTGGAAGCTGCCAAAACAGCACCCGCGTAATCTTGTCCGGTCGGGTCGCTCCTGGAAGCACCATCTGCCACCTGATCACCTCCAGCAGCGGCAGTACGCATGACGAATAAAGCGAATGTAGATTCGTCAATTTAATCTCATACGGGAGGTTAATTTGATACAATTGAGGGGGAGTGAATGTATGCCGCTGCTGTGGCTGTCGCTGGCATTTCTCGGTGGAGTGCTGCTGGGTGAGTACCTGAACTGGTCGCTGATCGCCTGGCTGATTTTGGCTGCGGTTTTCCTGCTCCTATTCCTTCTGCGACCAACAATTCGACACTTGCTCAAACGAATATCCTGGAAACCCCCTCAATTTCTACAAAATCCCCACCCCCTTATATCCAAATCACTTTCTCCTCCAGTCGCTTATTCCCTTCTTCTGCTGTTTTTAACCCTCGGTGCGACCCGCTACCAGTTCTCCCAACCCAAGATCGACCACAACTTCATCGCCTGGTATAACGACCTAGGCGTTGAATATGTGGTGGAAGGGCTGCTGGAGGAACCCCCCGATGTACGCGACTACTATACCAATCTGCGCCTGCGGGTGGAGCAGATACACCCTGTTGGCGATACGCATGCAAAACAGATTAACGGCACCCTCTTGGTGCGCGTGTCTCCCGGCGATGACTGGAGCTACGGAGACCGGTTGCGTTTACAGGGTGAACCCCAAACACCATCAGAGAGCGAAACCTTCTCCTATCGAGATTACCTGGCGCGTCAGGGTATTTACAGCTACATGTCCTACCCCAACACTCGATTGCTTCAGCATGATCAGGGAAACCTTCTCTTATCCTGGATCTTCAAGCTGAAGGAAAAAGCCCTCGAGATAGTCTACCAGCTTTACCCTGATCCAGAAGCGTCCCTTTTAGCTGGCATTCTGCTGGGAGTTGAAAGTGGAATCCCAGATGAAGTTGATCAGGCCTTCAGAGATACCGGTACCTCGCACATCATCGCCATCTCTGGTTTCAATATCACAATCATAGCTGGCTTGCTGGCCACGCTGTTCGGTCGATTGATCGGTCATGGACGCAAGGGGGCACGGTTGGGTGCACTGATCGCCCTGATTGGCATCGTGATCTACACCATACTGGTGGGCGGTGACGCAGCGGTGGTACGGGCTGCCATCATGGGAGGATTGACCATGCTCGCCATGCAGCTCGGGCGCAGGCAGGACGGGCTCAACAGCCTGGCGATCGTGGCTGTACTGATGGCGCTGCATGACCCCAATGTGCTGTGGGATGTGGGCTTCCAGCTCTCATTCGCTGCCACCCTGGGACTGGTGCTGTACGCGGAACCATTCACGAACACCTTTGTGAATACAGCCTCTCGTTGGATACCGTCAGAGAAAGTCCAGCGAATATCAGGACCGGTGGGTGAGTACCTGTTGTTTACCGTAGCGGCCTCTCTGATGACGCTGCCGATCATCCTGTACCATTTCCAGCGCCTGTCGCTGATCTCTTTTATAGCAAACCCGCTGATCCTGCCAGCCCAGCCGCCAGTGATGATCCTGGGTGGGTTGGCAGTGATCCTGGGCTTGATCTACCAGCCGTTGGGACAGCTCGCTGCCTACCTGGCTTGGCCCTTCGTGGTTTACACGATCCGGGTCGCAGAGGTGATGGCAAGGGTTCCCAAAGCAGCCATCACTATTGGCAAAGTTAGCCTGCTGGCTGTGGTCGCGGCATATGCCCTGCTGTTGATGTGGACATTCACCGGAGCACGTGTAAAAGCCTGGTTCGGCGATCGTAACTGGCAGCTACCTTCAAGAGTGTGGCTAGCAGCAGCTGGTGTACTTTGCGTGCTGGCGATATTGGTCTGGCGTGTTGCTCTGTCTGCTCCGGATGGCAAGCTGCACATGACCATGCTGGATGTGGGCACGGGGGACGGCATCTTGATCCAGACACCGACTGGTCGGCAACTGCTGATCGATGGCGGACCCTCTCCCAGCCGTCTATCGGATGCCCTGGGGCGCCGCCTGCCGTTCACGCAGCGCGAACTGGACTGGCTGGTGGTTGCCGCGGCGGGTGACGAGCAGTTGGCCTCTTTGCCTTCTACACTGGCGCGCTTCCCGCCGGCGAATGTGCTCTGGTCCGGGCAAGCAACTGGTTCGCGTAGTGCTCGTTTCCTGCGGGAATATCTGGTAGAGACCGGCATTCCCATCATTATTGCTCAGACCGGGCAGATGCTCGATCTTGGCGAGGGTGCTACGCTGGAGGTCTTAGCCGCAACCCCACGCGGCTCTGTTCTGCTGCTGGAGTGGGGCAATTTCCGCACCCTGCTGCCGGTCGGGCTGGATTTCGAGGCGATGGATTCGTTGCTGGAAAAGCGGGAACTGACCACCGTCACTGCCCTGCTGCTGGCGGAGAGCGGCTTCGCACCGGTCAACACCCGCGAGTGGATCGCACGCTGGAATCCACAGGTCGTGCTGCTTAGCGTGGGTGCCGGCGATCGGGAGGGCCTGCCCGATCTACAAACACTGCAGGCGGTGGAAGGCTATCCCCTGCTGCGTACGGACATAAACGGATGGATACACTTATCAACGGATGGGGAGCAGATGTGGGTGGAAGTGGAAAAACGATAATGAGGCGCCCGAGTTATATCCCCCGACCCTTGTTGGGTGGGTGAGTGATTTTTGGAAGATGATTACACGCGTTACTATATATATTCGCCCCTCAATCATCAAACCCGAATACTATCCGAACGTGATCCGGCTCTCCTAAATCTTTTATGGCATCAATTAAATCAGTAATTAAACTGACGCGCTGGCGAATTGGCACTTGCCACTCGATTCGTTCATGATCGGGGAGGGTTGTAAAACCAGTCCACGAATCGGGTAGTTGTCCGGTGTCTCTGAAACGCTGTGCGGTTTCTGAATCCACCATACCGCGCTGTGTGAGTGGCGCATCCAGATCGTAATCCAACAATTCTCTCAGTGTTACCCACGAAAAAGAGTGGTTGCCGAACCATATCCAATCATTATAATCGCAGTCATCGGCATGTTCCAGTTTATATTGCAGCTCTGTCGACATGTCATCCGGCAATCCACGTGGTTCGCTGATAGGTGTGATTGGATCTCCGGTGCTGAAGCCGGCGAACCCGTAGCCATTGCGGACGTCCGCCAATACAGCAAATGCCCAGTAGTTGCGGTACTCCGGCAGTTCTACATCCGCCAGATGCCACTGCTCATCCTTGTAGAACTCAGCTACGATATGAATATCGGTTCCCATGGAAGTTACCTCACTGAATATATACCAGCATATAGCATATCACGGATTATTACATGCGCACAAGAATCTGAGAATTCCTGCCCGAGCAAATTATGGGCTCCATCCAACCTCCAGTTACTGCTGTTGGTGTCTGACAAGTTCGCATCATTTAAATCAGCGATTTTAAGATTTGCCTCACTTAGACCAGCGCCGCATAACCAGGTTTCTCTCAGGTTGGTTTCAACCAATATCGACTTTCTCAGACTAGCCTTACTCAAATCCGCTCCCTGTAAA
>JAUXFR010000085.1 GCA_030622805.1 Anaerolineae bacterium
AGGGTACAGCACGCCGTGCTGTTCCATGGTGTAAGCCGTGGCTCGCACCAGCGCGGTCACACCCGTCATCGCCAGCACCGTCATCCGGTCCGGATCGCGGTTGCTGGCGGGCGCCAGTGGAGTGTCAGAGGTGGGACCATACAGGGTTTGCAGCGCTTCAACGGTCTGCTTAGCGCCTGTTAGGGAAATTGGAACAGTGAGCGGATATGCAGATGGATCAAAACCCTTTCTCAATGGCGATTGACCCTCCACCTCCAGCACCTTCCAGCGCGGTTCAATCGCTTCGAAGGGCACGATTGCCCAGGAATGTTCCCGGGACCAGGCCTGCTCCAGCAGTTCTGCACCCGGCATAATTTCCACCACACCCGCTGCAGGTTCTCCCCACAGCGAACGGAAGACATTGTTGGTGTGTTCGTCCATCAGCAGCTCTTTGCCAGTGAATGGACCGGCTGGATCGCCGTTCCAACATCGCTGCAGGTGCTCTGCGGAGACGCCCTGCGGCAGCGTGGGGAAGGGGGCCACCAGTGCGTAAATCCAACTGCTGATAATGTTCCCCTCCCCTTCTGATCCGATTCCGGGTTTCATTTGAAGATCGGCGTTCTCATACCCCCATAGCGACAGATCCGGAGGCAGGGTGAGCGCCTCATGCAGTCCATCCGGAAGGTTTGGATCGATCCAGATGGTGAGTTGGTCCGTGGGGGGGTTGGGCATCGCTATAGGAGCCGGCATCGTCGGTGGGGGTTGTGTTGCAGTCGTTGATTCGCTGCTCCCTGGAGCTTGATTATCTGCTGATGCATCATCCGCGGTCGCAGGTGAAGAAACTGAGTCATTTTTTGATTCGGCTTCAGTATGTGGTTGAAAGGGCGTGGGAGTGGGTGCGGTATCAACAATTCCTGCACCACTGTCTCCGGGCAAGGTGGACGGCTCGCTGGTTGGTCTTAATTGGATAGAGACGCACGCTGATAGGAAACCTGCCAGGCAGATCAGCAGAACGGTCAGTACTTTACCCCTCATCACTCAACCACCCACTGGCCTCGAATACGCTGCGTAGAAGCTCTTCCCTTTCCTCCGGTGTCATCAGCCGCGAGCGCGCGTAATTGACAAAGCGGATGCCGATCAATTCCGTGCTGATGTGCCGTCCATCATAGAACACGTGCCGGTCCAGGAAGCCCTGACCGGTGGGAAGCCCCATATGGAACTGGTCGAAGAACAGGTTGCCGAGACCGTAATGCAGGAACCCGTCCTCATAGAACTCCATGCCGTGCGGTTGGTGCGCCTGGCTGCCGCTCACGATCACAGCTCCCCCTTCCGCTGCCGTGTGGAAGTCCTGGATTAGTTTGGGCTGCGGGACGTAGGTGAAATACTCAAAGTGCTGGAAGGTGACGATCGGCAGGTAGCCTTCCGCCTTCAGGTCTGCCATCTCCTCCGCCATCCACTCGAAATCGCAGGCTACCGCGCCCGGATTCTCGCCGCGAGCAGTGGCATATCCCCCACCTTTTGCGTTGCAGCCGATGAACGCCAGCTTGTTGCCGTTGTGCTCGATCAGCAAAGGTTTACGGGCGTCTGATTCCGTATATCCCCCGCCATAATAGGATATTCCGACCTCATTGTAGAGGTCCAAAGTATAGCGCATCGCATCCGGTCCCCAGTCGCTGAAATGATCGCCGCTTAGCTCCACTACGTCCGTGCCGATAAATGTCAGCAGTTCGATGTAGTCCGGGTTGCTGCAGAATACCAGGTCTGGCTGCTTGGGGTTGGGGAACGGGCAATCCGGTGTGAAGGGTACCTCATTGCTGACGTGCGTGATATCGGCACCCCGCAGTGTGTCACCGATATCGATAGCGGGGTAAGTGATGCCCCTGGTTCGCATTGTCTCGGCGGTGGCGCGTACTATCGCCGTCACTCCGGTCAGGATCACGGTGGTCAGCTTATCCGCCTGCCAGTTGCTGGTTAAAACGCTTTGCAGGGGCGAACCGTCTCCGGTAAGGCTTTCCGTATTTTGGCTATTAGGGTTTGAAACGAGTGAGAAGGGCATGCTGAGCGCATACGCATCGGGATCGAAATCTACCCGCACCGGCGACATGTCATCGACCGTCAGCACTTTCCAGCGTGGGTTTAATTCCTCGAAGGGCACGATCCCCCAGGATGGACGGCTCCCCCAGGCATAAGTCTCCAGCCTGTCTGCGGGGAGCACTTTCACGGCGCCCCATCCCGCTGCCCCCCACAGTTTGGTGAACACCGCCTGCGTATTTTCATCCATCAACAGGGGGATACCGGTGAACGGACCGTCCCCAGCGCCCTGCCATGCCTGTTGAAGCTCGCTGACGGTGACGCCGTCAGTGATGGTTGGGAAGGGAGCCACCAGGGCGTATACCCACTGGCTGATGGGATTGTCTCCGCCTGCATCGATCAGGTACGCGGCACCTTCCGGTGATTCAGTCTGCAGAGCGTCCGCCTCCAGTTTTACAGAATCCTGGAAGTCGGATGGCAGATATGACGCCACCCACACGGTTGCCGGCAATGGAGGCGTGGGTGTCGGCGGGTTGGGTGTACAGGTAGGGTTTGGAGTGGATGATGAAGTCGTGGTTGGGGGTACCGCTGTGTGGGTTGCTATCGCGCTGGCTTCAGGGGATTGGGTAACCGGATTAGGAGACGCGCAAGCTGTTATCAACAGCATGAGTACCATGAAGAATAGGGAACTTCGCTGCAGGGCGTTGCCGGGGGCATGTCTCATGCCAGGGACAATCCCCCCCGGTCAACGAGCTGTGTGCGGATTATGCCTTCCAACCCTGCTGCGCGCAGTTCAAGCTGGTCCAGTTTCTCGATAAGTAACCCCGCAGCATCGCTGTCTTTCAGACTGAGGGCATTGATACGTACGTTGTATCCGGCTCCATTCAAAGCTGCGCGCGCCAAAGCTGCGCCCGTCGCACCATCGCTGATGGCATTGACATTACCATGCGTGACCACAGTGACTGCCTGCTCGATCACGTCCACAGCCATCCCAGCCACCTCCAACGGCACCTGTGCTGCGTTGAGTGTGGCGTCCTGGATTGCACGGCTGCGTTCTGCCCTCTGCTCGTCTGTATCCTTTGGCAGCCTGAAAGCTGCCATTACGGCTTCAAATGCAGCCGCGTCCTGCTGGACAGCCGCGCTGAGGTCTGCGCGCAGTTTCTCAACCTGCTTCAGCGTTGATTGCATTTGCGCTTCCACGTCTGCGTACTTCGCCTTGCCGATTGTCAGCCTGGAGACCATCGCGACCAGGGCTGCGCCAGCCGCACCGCTGAAGGCTGCCGCCGAACCGCTCCCCGGTGTGGGACTGCCAGCTGCCAGGGCGTCCAGGAACTCGTTTATACGTGAGGGGTCTTTGGAAGCCTCGGATATATCTGTCTCTGCCTGCGCGGCAGCCAGCCTGTATTCCAGGATCTGGTCTGGTTCAAACTGGTCCAGCTGCATGTACCATTGGGCGGCGTCCACCAGCGCATCCTGCGGGATCAAGCCGACCAGCTCGCTGTGATGGATGCTTACTCCGTAACGTTCGGCCTCACGGCGGATCATCTCTACCACCCGCGCAACCGGTGTGCGCTGGAAATTGGTCAGGTTCATTGACACCTGCGCCTGACCTTCCACCTCCAGCCCCAGCGCCTTGACGAAGCGTAAACCACCGCTTGAGTGGCGCACCGCGTTGGCGATCTTCTTCGCAACGCTCAGGTCAGCGGTGGTCAGGTAGACGTTGAAAGCGATCAGCGCTTGCCGTGCGCCAATTACCACCGCCCCTGCTGGACCAACTTTGTTCGGACCGTAATCAGGTTCCCGCGCCGGTTCGCTGCCTATCTCCACTTTCAGAGCCTCGTACTCGCCGCGGCGGATGTTTGCCAGGTTGCGGCGCTCCGGGCGTGTGGAGGCTTCTTCATACAGGTAGACGGGGATACCCAGTTCTTCGCCGACCCTTCTGCCAACGCGCTGCGCCATCTGCACGCAATCATCCATGCTGACGCCCTTGATGGGAACAAAGGGCACAACATCGGTCGCTCCGATGCGTGGGTGCTCTCCCTGGTGCTGGTCCAGGTCGATCAGTTTGGCAGCTTTTGCGATGGCTTGAAAAGCCGCCTCTTCTACGCCAGCGGGTTCACCGACGAAGGTCAGCACAGTGCGGTTGTGGTCCAGGTCAGAGTGCTGGTCCAGCACAGTCACGCCGGGCACACTGCTGATGGAAGTTTTGATCTGCTCTACCACCTCCGGGCGGCGGGCTTCTGAGAAATTAGAGATGCATTCGATAAGTTGGTTTGGCATAGTTGTGTATTCCGAAATCCGTAATTTGTAATTTAAAATCTGTAATTTTTCACTAACATGGCAATTATACCCGTGGTTGAATATCTGAGGGGTTCAATGATGGGTTTCTTCAACACTGCTAATGGCAAACCAGGATGCCAGCCAGTCTAGATCTTTTATCGTCAAAAAATGCAAGAGAAAATATTTCAGAGACAATCCCATTATTGACATCAGATGATCTGAAGCAACCTTGCGAGGGTTTGTAATGGGAAACAGCTTGTTAAGCATATCGTCATGATTAACAAAGGAGCAAGATTTTGAGACAACCCTCGCAAGGTTTAATCCGCTGAGGATGTGATTTGCGATTAAATAGTATTTCTTGAAGGCACCCAAAAGGATGAAATTTATGAACAATAAAAGCACCTCATGATATACTGCGTATGTTAAGAGTTTATAATTAAAAATGTCCCATGATTTGCTGAACCATCGGGGAGGGTTTTATGAAGATTGGATTTACTGCTGACGCACATTTAAAAGCTGCGCACGAATGCCCTGAACGGTACAATGCATTGATCAATGTGTTAGACCAATGCCGTGAACGAGGCGTGGAGCATTTGGTCATAGCCGGGGATTTATTTGACAAAACTTTACAGAATTACACTGATTTCGAGTCTATATGCAAACGACCTGATTTCTCCAACATTAAAATTCACATCATTCCTGGTAATCATGATCCAGATATTCGTCAGGAACACTTCTCTGTTGGAAACATCCAATTGTATACGGAATCTACTTGGGTTGAATTCGATTCTGATTGGAGCATTCTGTTCATCCCATACGTAAAAGGTAAATCAATGGGGGAAATTATTGAAAAACAGATCGTGAATAACCCGAGTGAGAAGTGGGCTCTAGTCGGGCATGGCGATTGGTCCGCCGGAATGCGTTCACCCAATCCGTATGAACCAGGAGTGTACATGCCAGTTACACAAAAAGACATCACAATCTACAAACCAGATTACGTGATCCTTGGGCATATTCATATACCGTTGGATACGACGAACTTGTATTATCCTGGATCACCATGTGGTCTTGATATCACCGAGACAGGCTATCGAAGGTTTCTTGTTCTGGATACTGAAACGAACCTTATAGAACCGTATCGTATCCAAACCGATGTCGTATATTTCATTGAAGAGCTGCTTGTTTTGCCAGCCGATGACGAAGTTCAATTTATTCGAAATGAAATCCAGAATTCTATCAAGGCGTGGGGATTAGAAGAAGCGGATAAAACCCGTGTAAAGCTGAGGGTCACGGCCAGAGGATTTTGTTCTAACAAAGCTCAGTTACTAGATACCATAACCGATTCCTACAAACCCTATCGTTTTGAAAGTGATCCCGATATTTCCGGAGTATTCATAGCAAATGATCCTGAAAGGGACTATCTGATGGATAAAGTTCAAGAAAAGGTAGATGGGATTGAGTGGGAGGCAGGACCGAACGAGCCCGGTAAAAATGAAATCCTGCTGCAAGCAATGCACTTTATCTATGGGGAGAAGTAGAAATGCCAGTACATATCGAAGATATCAACGCCAGGGGACTGGGCCCTCTTGACGAGTTCACGGCTAAACTTAGAAAAATCAACCTGATCTATGGCAGGAATGAACAGGGGAAGACGTTCCTGGTCGAGTTTCTGCTCAAATCGTTATTTAAAAACACGAAAGGGTTCGGATTGCGCGCTTTAAGTCCTACAGGAACTATCCATGTTTCTGGATTAGGACCAGAACCCTGCGCCTTCTCTCCGTCTTCGCTTAGAAAGCTCGAGGACTATTGGGAAGAGAATTACCAGGGTATGCCGACCAATGTTGCACAACTGTTAGTCGTTAAAGGGGCGGAGTTAGATTTTGACGAGTCATCATCTGGTGGTGTAAGTAAATCGATCATCAAGTCTTTTTTATCAAGCGAAAGGACTCTTGATACGATCGAAGGAAAAATTCAATCTACTGTGCGTGATGCATATATAGAAGATGGGGAAATTCTCGGCGCAAATAAAGGTGAACTTAAAACTCGAAATAACATAATAGATAGATTGGCGCAATTTGAAAGCTTACTCAATAAGGTTGATCAGGAATATTCTGGGGGTACGCTGACTGCATTACGCGCAAGAGAAACTGCACTTCAAGAGAATATCTCAAACCAAATCGATGCAAAACGGCACCTTGCTTATGTCCGATCAGAAAATGCAGAAGGAATTGCGCGGGAGATCCAACATATGGAGGATGGTGAGTTCTCGAAACTTG
>JAUXFR010000098.1 GCA_030622805.1 Anaerolineae bacterium
AATCAGGACTGAATCAGCGTTGTGATACATTATGGGTGACATGGTCGACACCCACTCTCCAGGTTGAACGCTTACTGGATGATCGTAAGATGCAGTACTCAGAGGCAAACCAACGCATCAAGGCTCAACCCCCTCAGGAGCTAAAAACTGCACAAGCTGACATTGTCATTAATAATGTAAGCAGTTTGCAGGATACCTGGGAGCAGGTTGTAGCTGCCTGGCGAAAGATATTTCCAGAATCACACGTCCCAGCAGTGATGCCGGAGTTAGACACGTGACAGAAGTAATTAATGACATAATCGCAAATCTGATTTTTATATTCGAACGCCTGATCTGGCTGAGTGTAATCGACATCATCCTGGTGGCAGCGGTATTTTTTGCCATATTGAGTCTGCTGCGAGACACGCAGGCAATGGTGCTGTTGCGTGGCGTGCTGTTTCTCATCGCCCTGGTTGGTATCCTGGCTACATTAGATGTGCTTCCTGCATTCTCATGGCTGGTGGCAGCGACTCTTCCTGCACTTGTAATAGCCATTCCGGTGATATTCGCTCCCGAGATCCGCAGGGCACTGGAACGACTCGGGCGAGCCGGTGTGCTGCTGCCAACCGATAGGAAATCAAAGAATACTGTTGACACGATAGACTCCATTGTAAGTGCAACAAATCGTTTATCTGAAAGAAAGCACGGTGCGCTGATTGCCATCCAGCGTCGGGACAATTTGGATCAATACATCCAGAGCGGTGTTAGTCTGAATGCATCGGTTACACCAGAGCTTATCTTACAGATTTTCTATCCCAACACCCCGCTTCATGATGGTGCAATCGTGATATCCAGTTCGATCATAAAAGCGGCTTCTTGTGTGCTTCCCCTTTCGTCCAGCGGTGTGCTCACCCGCTCTCCTGACCGTCAGTTCGGTCTGCGCCACCGTGCCGCCTTAGGAATCTCGGAAGAGAGTGATGCTGTCGCTGTTGTGGTTTCTGAAGAAACTGGTTCGATTACCGTAGTGCATGACGGACGTATGATCCGCCATCTCGACGTTGACCGGTTGGATAATGTGCTGAGAGCATTCTTCCGTCCTGCCCGCCGTTCAGGACTGCTAGGCTGGCTCGAGCGTTTCTTTACGATTAAGGGACAGGGTAAACCGAGGTAGCACAATGAATTTTTCTCCCCTTAAATGGATCGCACGAAACATAAGCGCTCTCCTGCTGGCATTTATCCTGGCAGTGATTGTATGGGTCTCTGCTGTCGTAACGAGCAACCCGAATATTGAGGAAACATTCCGTCCAATTCCGATCGAGATCATCGGTCAGGATCCAAATTTACTATTGTTGGGGGAACCACAATCCAGCGTACGTTTAACGATCGAAGCGCCAACCTCTATCTGGAACCAGTTAAATGAGAACCCAGATTTGATGCAAGCTTGGGTTGATCTCTCAGGTCTGGGGGCAGGCGATCACGATTTAAAGGTGAATGTGTTAATCGATGGCAGTCCGTTGCGTCTTATCCGTGTTGATCCTGCAGAAATAAACATCCGCCTTGAACCCCTACTCACGAAAGAGATCCCGATTGATCTTATCGTAAATGGCGAACCACCCCTGGGTTACAAAAAAGAAACACCCCAGATGAATCCTGGCGAAGTCCAGATTTCCGGTCCACAATCCGCTGTATCCAAAGTCTTCCAGGCAAAAGTTGTTCTTGATATTGCTGGAGCAAGCCAGACCGTTACCAGCAGTGTGCCGATCGAAATATTGGACGAGAATGGTGCGCCTGTGACCGGTGTTAGCATTAATCCTAACCAGGCTGCGGTAACACAACCGATCAGTTTGCTGCGAGGTTTTCGCAACGTTGCAGTTAAGGTAGTCACACTTGGTCAGGTAGCGAATGGATACCGTTTATCGAATATAACAGTTACGCCACCTACGGTTACGGTTTCGTCAGCAGACCCTCTCATCATCAACGAGCTGCCAGGATTTGTGGAGACATTGCCAATCGACATAAGCGACCTGACAGATGATATCGAAATCAATGTCGGTTTGAACCTTCCAGAAGGAATCACGCTCGTCAGAGATCCCAGCGTACTTGTTCAGGTCAACATCGCTGCAATCGAAAGCAGCCTTTCAATCCCTCTACCCGTTGAAATATTAAACTTACCACCTGGACTTCAAGCGTCAATTTCTCCTGCATCAGTGGATATCATCGTCAGTGGTCCAATTCCAATCCTCGATACATTATCCCCTACGAGTTTTCGCATGGTGATAGATTTAACAAACATGGCTCCTGGGATCTATCAAATCACACCCATATTAGACTTGATTCCTAACCAGGTTCAGATCGAATCGATCATACCTGAGCGTGTTGAAGTGGTGATAACAATCGCGCCTACTGCAACACCCGTTCCTGAATCGACAACACCTACACCATGATAAACACCCCCTTGCTAATCAAGATTTAAGGATTTACGTATGCCCAAACCAATGGTAGCTCTCGTGGGAAGACCAAACGTGGGCAAGAGCACTTTATTCAACCGGCTTGCCGAAGAACGTCTCGCTGTCGTGGATGATGTACCTGGAACCACCAGGGATCGACTGCTTGCTGAATCAGAATGGTCTGGTGTTGTTTTCGATATCGTTGATACCGGTGGTATTGACCCCACCCAGACCGGCCCAGGGAAAACAAAACAACCACTCTCTGTCGGCTCTGCTGAATATATCAATGAAATCCGCTACCAGGCTGAGATCGCAATCCGTGAAGCAGACGCAGTGCTCTTAATCACCGATGTTCTCAGTGGTGTTACACCAGCAGATCAAGAAGTCGCGCAAATTCTTCGCCGGACCCAAAGGGAGCGAAATGGAGAGCTTTGGCCGCCCGTACTGCTCATTGTAAACAAAGCAGATAACCGGGAACTGCGTACACAAGCCCTACAATTTTATGAGCTTGGCATGGGTGACCCACATCCCATTTCAGCGCTACACGGCACAGGAGTCGGTGATCTCTTAGACGAGTTAATAAATCAACTGCCTGCTACTGGTGAAGAGGAGCAGGACGACTCAGTGAAGATCGCTATCGTTGGTAAACCCAATGTTGGAAAATCCAGCTTATTAAATAAATTAATCGGTCAGGAACGTGCAATCGTGAGCCCCATCCCAGGAACAACCCGTGACGCCGTCGACACCAGCATGGTTTACCATGATATCCCCATCACGCTGATTGATACTGCCGGTATTCGCCGGAGAGGGCGTATCGAACCAGGCGTGGAGAAATACAGCGTGATTCGATCAATGCGAGCCATCGAACGCGCCGACGTGGCTTTACTTCTTATTGACGCGACCACTGGCGTCACCGCCCAGGATACCCATATCGGGGGCTACATACTCGACTCTTGGAAAAGCAGCGTAGTGATCGTGAATAAATGGGACGCGATTGAAAAAGACACTTACACAATGATTGAATATACCAATCATGTCCGCCAGGCGTTAAAGTTTATGGACTACGTTCCTGTACTATTTATTTCCGCTAAGACCGGTCAAAGAGTTAATCAAGTGCTGCCAACTGCTCTAAAGGTTCAGGAAGAGCGGCTGGTTCGTCTCAGCACATCACAGCTCAATCGTGTACTGCAAAAAGCGCAGGATCATCATCCTGCGCCCTCCCTGAAAGGACGCCAGTTTAAATTCTACTACGGCACACAAGTGCGCAGCGAACCTCCAACATTTTTACTATACGCGAACGATCCCAAATTAGCCCACTTCAGCTACTTGCGTTATTTGGAGAATCGTCTGAGAGAGTCTTATCCATTCCAGGGGACACCAATTCGTTTACTGCTCCGTAAACGACGATGACGATTTCTCTTTAGATAAATTCTTTTAGTTCTCATCCATAATCAGCTCCTAAATTAACTCTAATTATTCTGCCCTTGCCGCCCATAACAAGGGATTTTATAATCTTTATGTCATAGGAGACAATTTTGGATAACTACCGCACCGAATCTATACCAGACCCCGCAGCACCGAAACCGCGTCGATCCGGCTCCTTACGAGTGGTCATCGACATCCTCGAAACGATCGTTTTATCCGTCTTGCTCTTTGTCGCCATTAACGCTATTTCCGCACGCATACGGGTCGATGGCTTCAGCATGGAACCAACCTTACAAAGCGGCGAGTTCGTGGTGGTAAATAAACTGGCATATAAATTGGGTGAACCGCAAGTGGGCGATGTGATCATCTTCCAATATCCACGTGACCCGGATCAGGAATACATAAAAAGAGTTATCGGAACGCCTGACGATCATGTCAAAATCGAGAATGGCATGGTCTATGTGAACGGTGTTCTATTAAACGAACCGTACATCGCCGCACAACCTGCCTATCAAAACGAATGGACCATACCTGATAACACGATTTTTGTGCTTGGTGATAATCGCAACAATTCATCCGACTCCCATACCTGGGGACCGGTTCCCATTGACTATGTTATAGGTAAAGCGCTGTTTGTATATTGGCCCCCCGAACGTTGGGGAGTTGTCGAGCATGTCTCTGCAGCAGGTCCCACACCATAGGTTATAATAATATCCATGAGAAGTATCCGCAGTATGCTAATCCAGGCAGAGTCATACGAGCAAGAACTCTCTGCAAATTTACAAATAATTGTGCTCTCACAGGGAAAAGAAATCGCATGAAAGAACTGCCGTCCATGCATGATGAGCTTAGTGAAGGAACTTCACAGCAGTTTTACCTCTGCTCTGAATGCCAGACAGGGGTGTATCGCCACCAATACTGCACATACTTTACATGGTTGAATCAGGAATTGATCACTGTTCCAAACTTTCCCGCCTGGGTGTGCGATGTCTGCGGACGACGTGAATACGATATCCGCGCCATCAACTGGTTAAACACCCTGCTCAATCCAGAGGCTGGAAAAAGGTCACGCAGCTGATCCCTTCTTCAGATAACGCTGAACGAGCAGCAGCGCTGCAAGCGTCTTGGCATCTTTGATTTCCCCGTTTTTTGCATATTCAATCGCAGTTTCCACAGGAATTTTTTCTACACTCATATACTCGTCCGGATCTTTATCCAGAGGTGCTGGATAAAGATCTCGTGCAAGGAATATGTACATTTTTTCTGTGCAGTAGCCAGGCGCCAGGTAAAATTCTCCGATTTGTTGTAGGGATTGCGCAGCCATTCCGATCTCTTCCCTGATTTCTCGCTGCGCAGTATCCGCTGGTGACTCGGAAGTTTCCATTACACCTGCGGGGAGTTCTAATAACCATTCCCCAACCGGGACACGAATTTGTTTCACGAACCAGATCAGGTCCTGATCGTCAATCGCTATAATTGTTACGGAAGATCTGTGTTCCACGATATCCGTTCGTGATTGGCGCCCATCAGGATAGCCTATCTGGTCTATGCGCACGTTGAATACCCTCCCTTGAAATATGACCTCACTGTGTAAGACCCGAAATTCCACAATATTCCTCCTCAAAAAAATAGGAGCAGCCTGAAATCAATCGACCGCTCCTCAAATATTCTACCCGTAATAATTTGGGGTTTATGGGATATATATTTTTTGACCCGCCTTGAGCTTGTAGGGTTCACTGAGCCCGTTTGCATAGGCGATTGCCCAGGGTTCAACATCACCAAAATCACAGGCGATCACATAGATTGTTTCGTTTTGTTTTACCGTATAGGTTGTCGGGTGGCTTTTCAGTGCACGGTTGCCAGGGAATGGATTGCCAGTTTTAGGTATAGTCAATTTCATCCCTGCGCGCAGGATTGTGCCTGAAGCCAGACCGTTGATCGTGAGCATCTCGTTGGGATTGACGTTGTACCGTCTGGAAAGGCAGTAAACATGTTCTCCACTTTTCACTGTATGAGTCGCAGGCAGACCTGGAGTGACCGTCGGCACAGTTCTGGCCGTTGGTTCAGGTTCCTTGGTCGGCTCCGGTGTGGCTGTTGGAGCTAATGTGGGCTCTACAGGGGTTTC
>JAUXFR010000016.1 GCA_030622805.1 Anaerolineae bacterium
ATGATATAAATCTGGCATTTGACGCTCAAATTCAGAAAGCACGCGCTCCACCCGCCAAAAAAACATACCAGAATTCCAATAATGGTCCTTCGATGCAAACATTTCCTGGGCCTGTTCCTCGCGTGGTTTCTCCTTAAACTGGAGCACCTGATACGCGGGCTGGTTATCGTATGTTCCGATCTCTTCACCACGCTGGATGTACCCAAATCCAATTGATGGGAAAGTAGGTTCAACGCCCAGGGTTACAAGGTAGCCATCCGCGGCGACATCATAAGCAGTGAGCAGTAAATTTCGGAAGTGGATTTCGTCCTTAATGTAATGATCCGCAGTGAGTACAGCCATCACTCCCTGTGGATCATTCTTTTGGAGGACGACAGCAGCCAGACCAACCACAGAAGCTGTGCCGCGCGGCATGGGTTCAATAATAAAATTTTTCTGCGGTATCTGTGGGCACTCTGCGCGCAGCATCTTCGCCTGCTCCTGAATGGTCACGATATAGATTCTTTCAGGTGGAAATACACCTTTCAAACGATCGACTGCCGTAAGGAAGAGCGAACGATGATCAATTAAACGCAACATCTGTTTTGGAGTAGATTTCCTTGAAAGAGGCCAAAGGCGCGTTCCGCCACCACCTGCCATTATGACTGCATAATAGTGATCGTTCATGATTTTCCTACCGGAGTATCAGGCCTGATGCTCAGGCTTGATACTCCGGACCCTTTTCGTGAACAGCGACATAATGCATGCCACCAACCTGCCGCACCATACCTTTTAATTCCATAATTGTCAGTGTCGCGGATACCTGATCTATAGGAAGATCAGTTTTTGTCCGAATTTCATCAACATGCATCGGTTCCAAGTCAAGGATTTCATACAGTCTGGCTTCCGTGGCATCAGCGGGTAACACGGCTTTTGCGGTCTTATGTTCGCTAACCAGCGCCAGATTAAGTGTTTCCAACACATCCTGGACATCCAAGAGCGGAATAGCACCCTGCTGTATCTGTATATTGGCACCGACGCTTTGGGGTGCATAGATATTACCTGGTACAGCGAAAACATCCCTGCCCTGCTCGGCTGCAAATGCAGCAGTGATCAAAGCACCACTTTGTCGACCCGCTTCAATTACGACCACAGATTTTGAGAGTCCTGATATAATCCGGTTTCTTGGAGGGAAATTTACACCCTCGGGTGGAGTACCTGGTGGATAATTACTGATGATGGCGCCATTGGCGGTGATCTGACTGGCGAGCTGGCGGTGTTCTGGAGGATAGATACGATCTACGCCGCTGCCCAGAACAGCTATAGTGCGACCACCTGCTTCCAGGGCAGCACGATGAGCCACAGCATCAATCCCACGAGCGAGACCGCTGATGATCGTTATTCCGTTGCTTGCGAGACCAAAAGCAACCTCTTGGGCAACCTGCTTTCCGTACGAAGTCATTCTACGGGTACCCACGACCGCTACTGCCCAGCTATCATCATCAATCAGGGTTCCTCTTATATACAATACAGGCGGGGGATTGTCAATCTCATGCAATCTTCTTGGATACCTATCGTCTTCCCATGTATACACACAAATGCCCTGTTTATTTATCTTCTCCCAAACTGCATCCAGCGTTCCTTGGTTTCGCAGTTCCATCAATGAGTCGATGAGTTTGGAACTTAATCCTGCCTGAGTCAAATCATCAGCAGAAGCATCCCATGCAGTTTGCGCTTCACCAAAATAATCCAGCAACGCGCGCATACGCACAGATCCAATTCCTTTAACCATATCAAGACCTACCCAGTACTTCTTTGACTCTGTCATATCGTAACCCTGACACGCAATAATATTAATTCAAATCCCGTTCGAATTCCAAATCATGTATCACTAAGAACAATTTCGGGAGCTATTAACCGCAAGAAACTGCAACTGAGAAATTATCCTTCAAAATTGTAATCGAAATTACTCGGGTATCAATCCTGGTAATAAGTGTACAACCATTTCTTTTCGATCAAGATCTACATTTAACATAACCGAATCAATCGCAGGCAGCAGGATGTCTGCGCCTGCATCTGATCTGACAATATACACATCATTGGAACCGGTTTGTAAGATATCAGCAAGAACACCGAGCATCTGACCTTGATCTGTTATCACCTGCAGACCCAACAATTGGTGATGGTAATACTCTCCATCGGGTAATTCTGGACGATCATCCGCAAACACGCATAGCATCTGGTTGCGGTATGCACCAGCCTGAACCGGGTCCGTAATTCCCTCAAAGGATAATAGCAGACCTTTATGGTGTGGGCGGCTGGTTTTTATATACATGGTACTCCGATTCTCTCCCACATAAAGCAGCATACCAGGCACTATGCGCTCTGGAAAATCCGTCAAAATCTCGACCAGAACCTCACCACTCAGTCCATGAGGGCGACGAATCCTCCCAACTGCTATAAATACAGGCTCGCCTGTTTGCGGCGAGCCTGCGTTATGCTCGGACCGTCTGCCCCTGTGTGCCGTCATTGGGGATCAACGATATTAAGCGTGGCTCGTTTTCCCTCTTGGGCAGCGGCAACGCGCAGCAACTGGCGCATGGCATTTGCCACACGACCACCTTTACCAATCACACGCCCCATATCCTCTTGGGCTACACCCAACCGCAATATCACCTGGGTACCACGCCGCTGCTCCGTAACTTTGACTTGAGTTGGATCATCAACGAGAGATGTTGCAATAAACTCAATAATTTCTTTCATTACTATCATCCTGAGAAAATCGATCTCATAAATCAGTCTTCAATCTCTGGTTCAGGCTGTTCTACAATTGGCTGGTCCTCTTCAGATTGTTTTGATTTATCAGAACCCTGAGTAACTTGTGTAGTTTTTGGATTGATATTTCTGGCTGCTTCTGCAGCTTTCGACTCTTCAAGTAAGGTTTCTATATCTTCACCCTGCTTATAACGCTCGTAACGGTCCAAAGCTCCAGCAGACCGCATCACTTTCTCTGCTGAATCGCTCAACTGAGCACCCTTCTGTATCCAATCAAAAATACGATCCTCCTTCAATTGGATTGTTGCCGGTTCTGTGCGAGGGTTATAGAAGCCTAAAATTTCAATGAAACGCCCATCACGTGGTGCTTCCTTATCTGCAGCCACCAGCCTGTAGCTGGGCTGACCCCTGGCACCTGTGCGGCGAAAACGAATACGTACCATAATTTATATCTCCTTTATTTATTTTACTATCCAAACATCCGCGGAATCCCGCGCTTGCCAGACTTGTTAATCATTTTAAAAAGCTTTTTTGCCTCTCGGAACTGTTTCATCAAGCGGTTGACATCTTGAACCCGTGTTCCCGAGCCAGTGGCGATCCGCCGGCGCCTGGAAGCGTTTAATACTTCAGGTCGGCGGCGTTCATCGAGCGTCATGGAATGTATGATCGCTTCGGTCTTCTTCAACTGGTGTTCTGCGTCTTGAGGTGATATTTGTTGAGACATCTGCTTCATACCACCCGGCATCATATCTAGCAACTGCCCAAGAGGACCCATTTTTTTTAGCTGGCTGAGCTGATCGGAGAAATCCTGCAGGGTAAACTCACCTGCCATCAAGCGTTCAGCCTGTTCGCGTGCAGACTGCTCATCATATGCAGATTCTGCTCGCTCGATTAAGCCTAGAAGATCTCCCATACCCAGGATGCGACTGGAAAGGCGAGTCGGGTCATAGACTTCCAAGGCATCCATAGATTCACCGGTACCCAGGAACTTGATCGGCACGCCTGTAACCGAGCGGATTGAGATCGCCGCGCCACCACGCGCATCACCATCCAACTTCGTCAGGATCAGGCCGGTAAGCGGGATCACTTCCCGGAAACCATTAGCAATATTCACGGCTTCCTGACCAATCATCGCATCCGTGACCAGCAAAACCTCGACCGGTTTGACACTTTCCTTGATGTTTCGCAGCTCCTGCATCAATTCGTCATCCAATTGTGAGCGACCCGCTGTGTCCAGAATAACTACCGAGAAGCCACCCTTACGGGCATGATCTATGGCATGTTCAGCCAACCTTGGCGGAGCTACATCGGGTTCAAAGAAAACCGGAACATCCAATTGCTCACCGAGTGTCTCGAGCTGGGTTACCGCAGCGGGTCGATATGGATCTGCAGCGACCATCAGCACACGCTCGCCTTGAGATCGCAGGTGGCGAGCAATTTTCCCAGTGATTGTAGTCTTGCCAGAGCCCTGCAATCCGATCAGCATCAACGCCCGTGGTCGAGGACCGGTCAAATTCAGGCGTTCTGGTTCTCCGAGTGTTGTGATGAGTTCCTCATTTACAATTTTGACAACCTGCTGTCCCGGATTCAGCGCTTTAGACACCTCATATCCGACCGCGCGTTCCCTCACCCGGCTTACAAAATCCTTCACAACGCCGTAGTTTACATCCGCTTCCAGTAAAGCCAGACGGACTTCGCGCATAGCCGCGTCTACATCAGCCTCAGATAACTTGCCGCGACGCCGCAGGTTGTCGAAAACTTCATTTAGTCTTCCGGTGAGATTCTCAAACACAGCACTGCATTTTAACAAGGAAGACTATTATGGTCAAGGGAAACAAATTTCAACATATAACAAAGAAAAATGCGTAACTTCTCTTTGAGATAAGGGTTATCTTGAATGGCAAAATTGTTTTTTTCAACATGGTGCTCAAAATAACTTGTAGATTTTTAAGGAGATTAATATGTCAGAAGTAGCCATTATCACAGACAGCACGGCCTATATCCCCGATGATATTGTTAAACAATCTCAAATATCAGTTGTTCCTCTAGTGTTAATATGGGGTGAGGAAGAATTTCTAGATGGAATAGACATCGAACCAGATGAATTTTACGCGCGCCTGCAAAACGCAAAAATCATGCCCTCTACATCACAGGTTACGCCGCAATCGTTCATTGACACGTACACCAGGCTGAACGAGCAGGGGAAACAAATATTGGCAGTTTTAATTTCAGATAAGCTTTCTGGAACCATTGCATCCGCAATACAGGCGAAAAAGACGCTGCCTGAGGTTACTGTTGAAATCGTTGATTCAAATACAACTTCCATGGCACTGGGTTACCAGGCAATAATGGCAGCCCGTGCAGCGGCTGATGGCGCTTCTCTCAGCGAGTGCGTTGCAGTTGCTGAAGAGGCTAAGAAAAAAACAGGCGTGGTTTTTGCTGTAGACACACTGGAATTCCTTCATCGTGGAGGTCGTATCGGTAGCGGCAGCCGTTTTCTTGGAACTGCGTTGAAACTCAAACCGATCCTGGAAGTCGCTAATGGAAGGGTAGAAGCAGTTGAACGAGTGCGGACGCGCAGAAAATCCCTAGAACGCCTGGTAGACCTGATAGAAGAACGTATCGACGGAAGGACACCCGTACACCTGGCGTCTCTCAATGCGAACGCAGCCGATGATGCCCAAGAATGCCTCGAAATCGCAAAGGAAAGATTCAACTCGATCGAATCTATTTCATCAACTGTCAGCCCCGTAATTGGGACTCACACAGGACCAGGAACCGTCGGACTGGCTTACCTGGCAGGCATGTAGTTCTTGGATATATTTTTCCAGGATCCGACTGAAATCCCCCTGCCACCAGAAAAGGTGCAAATTCGTGAATTAAGTGTCGATCCATATCCGGATGTGCAGCGATTGCGCGTCTATCTGGAAGTCGATCCATTTCAGAGATCCCCCAACCTGGATCTGATCATCAGCAACCCACTTGAGCGCGAAGCAGCCCGTGTGAACATTATCGGAAGTGTGACAAGAAAGATGGAATTTACAGTGCACCTGAGGCTTCCTGCATCAGAAGGTGATTACACACTCCGGGCATTCTTATACTATGTTGATCAGGAATTCGATGAAGTCAACCCAGAGACTCTATTGAAAGATCCAATAATAGTGGACCAAGCTTCCATTGAATTCTCTTTGCCGGTATCCGAATAATCAACCATCAATTGGAGAAACACGAATAGAAATTCCGCACACCCTTGACAAATAGAACACATGTGCTACACTAGTAAGCGCATAACCGGATGTTAAATATTCCGATTCGCTCTTAATTGGGTGTGTTCAATATTCCATTAAGTTCACGCAGGTTTGAACTTCAAGATACAGACACAGGAGTAAAACTTATGGCTCGCAAAAAAACAAGCTCAGCAGAAGAAATCGAAGATGCACGTCTTGTGGCACTCGATAAGGCACTCGGCGATATTGAAAAGCGATATGGGGATGGAGCGATCATGCGTCTTGGGGAGGCACATCAACTGCTTGTAGAAGCCATTCCCACCGGGGCGCTATCACTGGACATAGCGCTCGGTGTTGGTGGTATTCCACGCGGTCGTATTACGGAAATCTATGGACCGGAGATGTCCGGTAAGACTACTCTCGCCCAGCACATCATCTCTGAGGGTCAGAAGCTGGGCGGAACCTGCGCCTTCATCGACATGGAACACGCCCTGGATCCAGTGTACGCGAGTCGTTGTGGGGTGGACGTCAATAAGTTACTCATTTCGCAGCCAGATACAGGTGAACAAGCCCTTGAGATCACCGAGACCTTAGTTCGATCAGGCGCAGTGGACATCATTGTAATCGATTCAGTGGCGGCCCTGGTTCCACGAGCGGAGATTGAGGGCGACATGGGTGATTCGCCAATGGGCATGCAGGCACGACTTATGTCACAGGCAATGCGCAAGCTATCCGGCGCGATCAAACAAACCAACACCGTTGTTATATTCACAAACCAGCTACGCCAAAAAATTGGCGTAGTGTTTGGCAACCCGGAAACGACGACCGGTGGAATGGCACTAAAATTTTACGCTTCGGTAAGATTGGATATCCGTCGTATTCAATCCATTAAACTGGGTTCAGAGATTATCGGGAATCGCACGCGCGTGCGCGTGGTAAAAAACAAAGTCTCCCCTCCCTTCCGGACCGCAGAATTTGACATCATGTACAACGAAGGTATCTCTAGGGAAGGAGACCTGCTTGATCTGGGTACAAACCTGGAAATAATCACCAAGCGTGGCTCATTCTATTCTTACGGCGATATCCGCCTCGGTCAGGGACGGGAGAATTCGAAAGAATTTCTGCGGTTGAACCCGGATCTTGCGGAGGAAATTGAGCTCACCATCCGCCAGCAAACCTTAAGTGGTGATTTGAGCATACCTTTGGATATTGATGCAGACGATTCGGAAGATGTGGAATCGGGTTAAATATTCTATCAGGTCCCTTCCTGCCAGGAGTTGAGATAAGCTATTTGTTCTGGAGTCAGCACGTCGATCTCAACCTGCATCGCTTCAAGCTTCAATCTAGCAATCCGCAGGTCTATTTCCTCAGGAACTGCGTATACTTTCTGCTGCATCGTGTCTACGTTCTTCAGCATATATTCCAGACTCAACGCCTGATTCGCAAAAGACATATCCATCACGCTGGCTGGATGCCCCTCCGCGGCAGCCAGGTTGATCAAGCGACCATCTCCCAGCAAATTGATCCTGCGCCCATCTGGAAGCTCGAACTGTTCAACATATGGTCGCACCAGACGTGAGTTTCGAGCCATCTCCTTCAGAGCCGGGATGTTGATTTCAACGTTGAAATGTCCTGAATTCCCCACGATCGCACCATCTTTCATCATTTCAAAATGATGACCGTCAATTACGTTCAGGTCACCTGTAAGTGTGACAAAAATATCTCCGATGGGCGCCGCCTCATTCATCGGCATGACCCGGAATCCATCCATCATAGCTTCCAGAGCAGGCAGAGGGTCAACTTCGGTAACGATCACATTGGCACCCATACCGCGCACCCGCATAGCAAAACCACGCCCACACCATCCGTATCCAGCAACAACAACTGTCTTCCCAGCCAGCAAGATATTGGTCGCTCGAATGATGCCGTCAACGGTAGATTGACCTGTCCCGTAGCGATTATCGAATAAGTGCTTTGTCAAAGCATCATTTACGGCGATTATTGGATAATTAAGAGCTCCATCCGCAGCCATAGCGCGCAAACGGATTACGCCGGTCGTAGTCTCTTCAGTCCCACCGACTACACTATCCATAATTTCTCTGCGATCTGTGTGCAGAGTGCTCACCAGGTCTGCGCCATCGTCCATTGTGAAGTTCGGTTCATAATCCAACGCAGCGTTGATATGTTTATAATAGGTCACGTTGTCCTCACCCTTGATCGCGTACACAGGGATCTCGAAATGCGTCACGAGCGAAGCAGCAACATCATCTTGCGTTGACAACGGGTTGGAGGCGGTCAGTAATACATCCGCTCCTCCTTCATGAAGCGTGTACATCAGATTAGCGGTCTCGGTGGTAACGTGTAAACAGGCTGATATCCTAATCCCGTCTAATGGTCGCTCTTTTTTAAACCGCTCACAAATTTGCCTCAATACGGGCATTTCCCGCTCTGCCCATTCAATTCTTCGGCGACCTCCTTCTGCAAGACTGATGTCTTTTATATCGTAATTGTCCATTTTTACCTCCAATAGTATTTGGGTTATGGTGAAGGGAGAAAAGGATTATGGTATGATCAAGGGACTGAAGATACTCATAAACGTAAATTGATCCCTTATCCCCTCTCTTCTAATAACTCATCGAGTTTACCTTCATCATCAAAATATTGTCTGTATCTGTTCACGAATTCCTGGACAGTGAAGCTGTGCCCTTGCGGAGAATCTACTTCGAGGCAGTAAGTAGCTGCCAGAGCCCCCATACATCCGCAGGTGTTATAATCGAAACCATGACTATAACCAGTAAGAAAACCTCCTCGGAATACATCGCCAACACCTGTCGGGTCAACAATCTTCTCAGGCTTTACAACCGGAACTTCGATGATATCCGATCGGCTGTAAATCAGCGTGCCATGTTCACCACGCGTTACTATTACGAATTTATTATTATCAGCAGCCTGTGATTCCAGGATGTCAGAAGGTCTTAATCCGGTTGTTTTTTCTATGAGCGCCGATTCATACTCATTAACAAATAGAGCTGCTGCGCCCAGAATACCATCCCGTAGCTGATCAGGAGATAGCCGTACGATCTGCTGGCTTGGATCATAGATGTAGGGAACACCAAGTTCCTGGCATTCCTGAGGGAAAAGTGTCATTGCAGCAGGATCATTCGGAGAGACGACCACCAGATCCGGTAAATCTTGTTTCAGCTCATGCAGGGACATCTGCGCCGCATAAGCCATTGCTCCCGGGTAAAAACTCGCAATCTGGGAGTTTGCACGATCCGTATTCACAAAAAAGGAAGCTGTGAATTCACCAGGGATCAGACGTGCCCCAGAGGTATCCACCCCGATATTTTCCAGCCAGGTTCGGTATTCCTCAAAATCATCCCCCACAGTTGCCCAAAGTCTGGGATGACCGCCAAACATTGCGATTGTATAGGCGATATTCGGGGCGATCCCACCACGGTGGCGCTTCATCGAATCGACCAGGAACGATAAACTGATCTTATCCAGATGCTCTGCCAGGATATGATCACGGAAATAACCAGGAAATGTCATTAAATAATCGAAAGCCACCGATCCGCAAATTAATATATCCATTCCTATTCCCTCAGGTCCTTCACTGCATTCGCCAGATTACGTTCGAAAGGTGGATAGACAACCCCGTTTTCCGTTATAAAAGCTGTAATCAACCGGTGTGGTGTGATATCAAAAGCAGGATTTCGGGCAGTCGCTCCGGGTGGTGTTGTTTTGCGATCATAGAATTTAAGCTCAAGCACTTCCTCTTGAGGGCGCTCTTCAATCGGAATCTGATCTCCACCGGTTAACTTTAAATCAATCGTTGATGTTGGAACAACACAATAAACTGGAACCAGGTTATCAACTGCTGCAATGGAGAGCATGTAAGTGCCGATTTTATTGGCGACATCACCATTCGCTGCCACCCGATCCGCTCCAAAGAAAACTTTTTGTACAATTCCGGTTTGCAGGAAGTAACCGGCGGAATTATCAGAAATGACATCATACGATATTCCGTACTGCGATAATTCCCAGGCAGTCAAGCGCGCTCCCTGCAAGCGCGGTCGTGTCTCATCAACCAGTACATGGAATCGTTTTCCCATTTTATGAGCCATCCGGATCACTCCCAGTGCTGTCCCCCAATCAACGGCTGCTAGTGCGCCAGTGTTGCAGTGATGGATCAGGGTGTCACCATCTTCTATAAACTTTACTCCATAGCGCGCCATACGTTGATTGATCTCGACATCTTCATCCGCAATCTGCTGGGCTTCAGCCAGTATAGCCTCGCGCAGCAAATCAACATCAACATCACCATTGCATTCTTCGGCTATGCGCAGCATTCTGTTCAGCGCCCATTTCAGGTTCACAGCTGTCGGTCTGGAGCTCATCAGCGCGTCAGCGGCTCGCTTTAATTCTTCACGCAATGCCTGTACAGTCTGCGCACTTGATCTCAAGGCAGCTAGAGCGAGTCCAAAAGCTGCTGTCGCTCCAATCGCAGGCGCGCCGCGCACGACCATATCCGTGATCGCCAGCGCAACATCCTGATAACTATCATAGGATCGCACCATGACCTCACCGGGAAGCAAACGCTGATCGATCAGCAAAACTCGATCGCGTTCATTATCCCATTCAACTGTCCGCATTGTTTTTTACCTTACTCTACGATTTTCATTAAGTTCATACAAATATAAATATTCC
>JAUXFR010000117.1 GCA_030622805.1 Anaerolineae bacterium
ATATCCCATAAGTTAGCGAGTGGGTCTGTTGCATCAACAATTAGTGATTCTGCCCTACCCCACTCGCAGTTGTCGAGGAGGTCACACATGGCTGCGGAGATAACCAGGTCGTCGTGGATGAGATCTCCGGAGGATGGGTCGCGGGTGCCGTCGGGGACGCCTCATTTCATGGTGCGGTTGGGGGCTGCGTAGAGGGCTATTTCTATGATATTGAGTGCGATTGTATCACGAGTGGGGTTTGTGGGGTGCGATGCACTTTTTTTGCACCTTCATCAATGACAGAGATCGATGAGGCAGGCGAATTGGTGGTTGACCGTTAGCCGTTGGCTGTTTGGTTTTGGTAGTTGGATAACTGGATACAAATGCTCTCCTCGGGATCAAGGGTAGGGGCGAGCATATCTTTTGGAGGGTAATATTAAACCACAAACTGCCTGCATCTATGACAGGCAGTTTGCGTTCTTACGGAGGAAAAAAGATGCTGTCTCCCGGAATTTCACCAACAGATCAACTAAAAACCGGGTTTTACAGAGGAGTCTGATTATGCTTCATACATGAAGTTTAGGCCTCACGAAATTCACCTTCGATCACTTCGTCGTCATTCTCCACTGCATAAGAGCTGTCCGGACCGTGACCGTTGCCGCCGGGCGTTTGACCTGCCGGAGCCGCCTCCTGCTCCTGAGCGTACATCTGCTGGCTGAGCGCATAGAAAGCGTTCTGCAGTTCATCATTCAGCCGCTTGATGTTCTCAATGTCCTCACCTTTGACGGCCTCCCGCAGGGCTTCTACCTTGCTTTGGATATTCTGGCGTTCCTCGTTCGGGACCTTGTCTCCCAAATCGTGGAGTGCTTTTTCCGTCTGGTACGCCAGGCTGTCGGCATTGTTGCGGTTCTCGACCAGCTCGCGGCGCTTGCGGTCATCGGCTTCGTGTTCGCGAGCCTGCTGCACCATGCGCTCGATATCAGACTGATCGAGGTTCGTTGAAGCGGTGATGGTCACTTTCTGCTCGTTCCCGCTGGCTTTATCTTTCGCGGAGACGTTTATGATACCGTTTGCGTCAATATCAAAAGTCACCGCAATTTGCGGCATGCCGCGAGGGGCGGGTGGGATACCTTCCAGGCGGAAGCGACCCAGGCTCATGTTGTCTTTCGCCATCGGTCGTTCACCCTGCAGAACGTGCACGTCTACTGCAGTCTGGCTGTCTTCAGCGGTGGAGAAGGTCTCTGTCTTCTTCACCGGAATGGTGGTGTTGCGTTCGATCAGAGTCGTCATCATGTCGCCCAGCGTTTCAACACCGAGTGAGAGCGGCGTCACATCGAGCAAGAGGACGTCTTTCACGTCACCGCCCAACACCCCCGCCTGGATCGCTGCCCCAACTGCGACAACCTCGTCGGGATTCACACCCTTATGCGGTTCCTTGTCCGTCATAGAGCGCACAAGTTCCTGTACCATGGGCATACGCGTCGCGCCACCCACAAGAACTACTTCGTCGATGCCGGTCGTGTTCAGATCTGCGTCTTTCAAAGCAGCATCGAAAGGTCCACGCAATCGTTCCACCAACCCTTCCGTCAGCTGATCAAACTTCGAGCGGGAAAGCTTTATCAGCAGGTGCTTTGGTCCACTCGAATCCGCTGAGACGTAGGGCAAGTTTATCTCTGTTTCCATCATGCTGGAAAGCTCGATTTTTGCTTTCTCAGCAGCTTCGCGCAGGCGCTGAAGTGCCTGGCGGTCCTGACGCAGGTCAATTCCCTGCTCGTTGTTGAACTCGTCAGCCATCCAGTTTACGATCGCCTCGTCCCAATCATCACCACCCAGGTGCGTATCGCCATTGGTGGCTTTCACTTCGATCACACCCTCGCCAACTTCCAGGACACTGACATCAAACGTACCACCGCCCAGATCGAAGACCAGGATGGTCTCGCTCTCTTTTTTATCCAGACCGTACGCGAGGGCTGCAGCGGTGGGCTCGTTGATGATCCGCAACACTTCCAGACCCGCAATCTTACCCGCATCCTTGGTCGCCTGGCGCTGGCTGTCGTTGAAATAAGCCGGGACTGTGATCACAGCCTGGCTCACCGGCTCACCCAGGTAGGCTTCTGCATCTCGCTTTAGTTTGCCCAGGATCATAGCCGATACTTCCTGTGGGCTGTATTCCTTTCCCGTCTGAGGGATCATTACACGCGCATCTCCAGCAGGACCTTTCACGACCTCATAGGGGACCATTTCACGCTCTGTTTCGACCTCATCATATCGACGACCGATGAAGCGCTTGATGGAGTAAACTGTGTTCTCGGGATTGACCACCGCCTGGCGCTTGGCCGTCTGACCGACGAGGCGCTCTCCATTTTTGTTGAAACCGACCACTGAGGGCAGCAGACGTGACCCCTCTGCAGTAGTGATCACGGTGGGATCCCCACCTTCAATTACAGCAACAACGCTGTTTGTAGTTCCTAAATCTATACCAATAATCTTTGCCATTGGGTTCTCCTCTTTTATTTAAGTTCTTTGCATTTGATCGCATATTGCTAATTTAAGACAGCATATTCCTCGACACTGTCTTCTAAATCATACTGGTTAATAACAAGAAATTCGTTAACAAGACATAGGAGGAATATCAACATTTATTAGAAATGACAATTTCCGCCCTTCAGCATGGAGATTTTAAGTGTTTTATCGAGGTGATTAATTTAAGATTCACCACTCCCAGCGGTGGGGAATACGGTATTCATTGAGACTTAACAGGCAGATATGGGGGTATGGTTCGCACCCTCCCCAATCGCTGGGTATCGTTAAACGTTCCTGAATTTCCGACCAAACACTCAGATGCATATGTTTTCTTTAAGATTCGGCTATCTTAAAGTATTGGGTTTTTTTAGACTTCCGTAGGGTTTTTAACTTGCCGTACTCAGCATAAATTGCTAGAATAAGGAAGTCCACTGGCAAGGTTGACATTGAGACAATTATACCCATAACGGGATATTTCCACGTCTTCAAAATATTCCTCACACAATCACTCACTGCAGCGATAGGCGTAGGGTGGAGGGCTAAATTATTGCCTAATCCCAAAGTTTCGAGGAGGTTCTTATAATGAAAGCGGATCGAGCCTGGCATGCAGCTTTGGGGCAGTTACAGATGGAAATGCCGAAAGCCGCCTTTGACACCTGGGTGAGCGACACCGAATTCATCTCCTATGAAGATGGCAGTTTCATAATCGGCGTTCAAAACGCCTACGCCAGAGATTGGTTGGAGAGTCGTTTGTCCAGCACTGTCAGACGTACGCTGACCGGGATGATGAACCGCACAGTTGAAGTAAACTTTATTGTCTGGCAGGGATTAGATGAAACGGTACAGCCCAAGGCAGAAAACGAATCTCAGGTAGAAGAACCTTTCGAAGATAACATCCCAAGTGAGCGGAATGCCAGCCTCAATCAGCGCTACACTTTTGAGAACTTTGTCGTCGGGGCGAGCAACCGCCTGGCACATGCAGCATCGCTGGCAGTAGCGGAGCGACCTGCCCATGCATATAACCCTCTTTTCGTTTACGGCGGAGTAGGTTTAGGAAAGACTCACTTACTTCAGGCAATCGGGAACATGTGCCACCAGAGCGGACAGCGCGTGCTGTATGTCTCCTCAGAAGAATTCACGAACGATCTGATCAACGCCATCCGCTCACACGCAACACAGGCTTTCCGTGATAAATACCGCCGCATCGACGTGCTCCTGATCGACGACATCCAATTTATCGCCGGCAAGGAATCCACGCAGGAAGAATTCTTCCACACCTTTAACACCCTGCACGGGCAGGACAAACAGATCGTGATCTCCTCCGACCGACCACCCAAATCGCTTATGACACTTGAAGAGCGCCTGTGCTCGCGCTTCCAATGGGGACTGACGGCTGATATCCAACCTCCAGACCTGGAGACTCGCCAGGCGATCCTGCGTGCCAAAGCAGAACGAAGTGGAATCCAGATGCCGAACGAAATTTTTGAATTGATCGCCCGCCGTGTGCAGTCAAATATTCGCGAACTGGAAGGCGCACTGACGCGTGTCGCTGCTTTCGCCGACCTGAGCGGTATGCCGCTCACCCCTCTGATGGTTGAGTCGGCCCTGGTTGACCTGCTGCCACGCCGCTCGGAAGTCAAGCCCGAAGACATCCTAAGCCAGGTCGCAGAGACTTTTGGTCTGCCCGTAGATCGTTTGCTCGGGCGCGACCGTTCGAGGAAGGTAGCGCTTCCACGTCAGATAGCGATGTACCTGCTGCGCGAAGAAGCGAACATCTCCCTGCCGCAGATTGGCGAGACGCTGGGTGGGCGCGATCACACCACCGTGATGTACGGCTGCGACAAGATCGCCGATATGCTCGAACGCGACGACCGTCTACGCCGCCAGCTGATCGACATTCGTGAGCGCATCTACGGTGCCGAGCGGATCAGCGCCAGTGCGATATAAACCTGACTGGATTATAAATTAAAGCCTATACAATCCCCTCGTGGGTGAAACGTTTATACGTTCAAACGTTACTAAACCCATCCTTCCTTCCCCTGGGTAGACGCCCAATCGGATTGGGTGTCATTTATCCAATCTGTGATCGTTTTAAGCTGAATCGTGGGATCAACATCGGTACGATTTCCCGATAATTTACATATTCCACCCCAAATTCCCGCAGCAGCTTACGCTCCTCAACCAGGGCACCAGCTACCAGATACAGGCTCAGACCAACATTCAACGCCAGCACATTCACTGTCATCACCGGCACCAACCAGATGAAGATCAAACCAGCCGTGTAGAGCGGGTGCCTGACATGGCGATAGAGTCCCTTTACGACCAGGTCGCTCTGGCCTCGTTCACCTACCCTGACCAGTTGCCGCAGCCCTAGAAACGACCATACACCAGTCTGCAGCAATCCGATAAGCAGCACAACAACCGCCACAAGTTGTATTGAGGTCGTCAGATATACCCACGGAGAGAGGATAGTGTACAGGACATAATCCGGCAGCAATGCAGTCAGCGCCAGCACCGGCAGCAGGCTGATCACTGCGAAAGCGTTATACACAAAGCGGTATCCGCGGTTGGCAGCTCCACCGAGCCTGCGCTGAATCAACTGCTTCATGCCTGAGGAAGCCAGCAGCGAATGTACAACGCCATACATAATCACTGTAAACAGGATAATTATGGGGCTTAACAGGGTATGTATATCCATCTTGACCTATGACAATAACGGTTCGGATTCATCATCTATTCCCACCTATTATATCTGATATGTCTTAATACAAGATGAAAGTTTCAATGTTTTCGTTAATTTATCATGGATTCGTGAATAATCAAATTATGCTGATAATTCTTTCGGTCTCCATAAATTTACCAACTCCCCCTGCGGTCCCTCCTCAAGCTCAGACCACGACCTGATCGATAGACTCACCTGCGCCAGTGCGGCGGCTGGCATG
>JAUXFR010000143.1 GCA_030622805.1 Anaerolineae bacterium
AGGAAAGCCAGCCAAATCATGGCAGGGATATTAGAAGGACAATCTCCCAGGATCAGTGATATAGCCGACAAGATGCCAGGCAATGAAGCAGCGAACTACAAGAAAGTACAGCGATTTCTGAAGCAGGAAAACATAGCAGAAGCGCTGAACCGCTTATTCAACGAAGAAGCTGAATTTGTGCTTGTTGATCCGACCGAGATTGAGCGACCAGGAACAAAGAAAACCGACTATGTAGGCACACTTAGAGATGGAGCAACGAAAGGGTTTTGGATGCTGACCCTGGCAACACCCTTGAGAGGCAGGGCGATACCCTGTCACTTCATCACATATTCTTCAGCTACCATCGGCAGCGAAATGAGTTCGAGAAACATAGAACATCAACGAGCAGTGCAAGGTATCAAGAATCTTATTGGCAATCGTGCGCTGGTGTTTGATAGAGAATTTTCTTACCTCGATTTTCTGATCAACTTGCATGAAGAAGAGATCAATTATGTCATCCGGCTCAATATGGGTTCCAATCCCCCTAAGTTGTTCCATGATGCCGAGCAAAAACGAGAACTCAAACTGTGGGTTGCTCCAGGAAAAGGTCCCAAGATCTATCGCCAGGTGTATTACAAAGGCATTGTGCCAGTCAATCTGATTGGAATCTGGAAAAGAGGCTTTACAAAACCATTGTGGATCATGACGAGTATGATGCCGGAACAGGGCTTAGTGATCTATCAAAAGCGTATGAAGATCGAGACCAGCTTTCGCGATCTGAAGAGTTTGTTGCATGTCGATAAAATCATGAACAAGTCCAGAGCCTACCTGGAAAATATGTTGGCGCACATACTCATTACCTATGCGATCGGCTTTTTACTTGGTGGAGCTATCCGTGATGTGCGCTATGCAGGCATTGCTCCGGATTACGTTGACTTGCATATTGTTCCTGATCATCCTGCATCTACAAAATGGTATTCTTACTCAGGTTTGTTCATTTTACTCATGCGGCGCAGACGTTTGGATAGCTATACATTGCGCTTAATCGTCAAGAAAGTCTAGCTAATTTTCTCTGAACTCGTTTTTGGTAAAAATGTCCGATCTTTTGTCTCAACTTGAGGATTCCCTCTTGTTTAAATAGAACATATGTGCTACTATATCAACATGATTTGTAATTTCATCCAGTTGGTACACGCAGCCTCAAACTCAACAAACCCGCATCCAAAGCTAAATGCCCAACAGCCAACAGCTATCCCCCCAAACAACATTCGTTTCTATCCGTATTTTCGCGGATCGAATATCCGGATGACAATCGCCAACCGCCAACAGCCAACATCCAACCGCCAACACCTACCAGCTACCAACTGGCCACTGATAACTAAAATAATTGTTCCTCATTGTTTCATTTTTCGCGGAACAAATGTCCAAATGATTAAAATCCCCTACCACATAAGTCGCCCGTTTTATTCCCGGCTCGCTGCAGTTTCTCCCAGCCCGGCATGGGGATGCCTGTCTGCTGTTTATAAGAATTGATAATTAGCTATTAATTATTAACTATTAATTATTATCCCTCCTTAGTATTTTTTTCGAACCTTAACAACCGAATATTGATTTAAAAAATGGCTCACTCCAAACATCTTATTTGAAGTGAGCCACGATTGATGATAATTAGAAGCCTGATTACTCTGCTGGTACTCGCACGCCTTTGTGTTTGATCGCCGCGTGGGCAGCAGACAGACGAGCGATGGGCACACGGAAGGGTGAGCAGCTTACGTAGTTGTTGCCCACCAGGTGGCAGAACTCGATCGAGGCTGGATCACCGCCGTGTTCACCGCAGATACCGACTTCGAGGTCCGGTCGGGTTGCCCTGCCATCCTGAACCGACATCTCCATCAGGCGTCCGACGCCGTCCCAATCCAGCGTTTGGAAGGGATTCTCGGGCAGGATGCCTTCCTCAACATACTGGATGAGGAAATTGCGCTCCGCGTCGTCTCGGCTGTGGCCGAAGGTCATCTGGGTCAAATCGTTGGTTCCGCATGAGAAGAATTCGGCGACTTCAGCGATCTCGCTGGCGGTGACCGCCGCGCGCGGGATCTCAATCATAGTGCCGAATTTATAAGCAAAGGTCACGCCCTTTTCTTCCATGACCTGTTTTGCGATGCGCACAAGTCGTGGCTGGATCCATTCCAGCTCTTTAACAGTGCCGGTGAGCGGGATCATCACTTCTGGTTTTACGACGATGCCTTTCAGAGTCTCGTTGGCGGCGGCTTCGAAGATCGCGGTCACCTGCATCTCAACAATCTCGGGCATGTAAATGCTCAACCTTACTCCGCGCATCCCCATCATGGGGTTGCTCTCGTGCATGGACTGAACCTGTGCCAGGAGCTGTTCCTTTTCTGCCAGCCCTTCGGTTTCGCCCTTGACGCGCATGGTGATCACTTCTTCCAGCAGTTCCTCCTCGGAGGGCAGGAATTCATGCAGCGGTGGATCGATCAGGCGAATGATGACGGGTAAACCGTCCATGGCTTCAAACAGCCCTTCGAAATCCGCGCGCTGGAAGGGCAGCAGTTCATCCAAAGCAGCCGTGCGTTCTTCACTTTTGTCAGCCAGGATCATGCGCTGCACGACCGGTAAGCGTACCTGCTCGAAGAACATGTGCTCGGTCCGGCACAGACCAATTCCCACCGCGCCGTAAGAGCGAGCGCGGCGTGCGTCAGCGGGATAATCGGCGTTCGTCCATACCTGCAGACCCTTTGTAGGCCAGCCTTCTGGTGAAACGCGTATCCCAGGAGTGGCTGTGATTTCATCAGCCCATGTTAATAGTGTTAGGAGCTCGGTCTGTTCTTCCAGGCTGGGGGCTGTGGTCGGAATCTTGCCGAGGAAAACCTGTCCACTGGTGCCGTCCACCGAAATCCAATCCCCTTCATTTACGACAACACCACTTGCGGTCATCTGCCGCTTCTCGAGGTTGATGCGGATTTCCGCAGCGCCAACCACACAGGGAACGCCGAACTGGCGTGCTACGACAGCGGCGTGCGATGTCGCTCCGCCCTCACTGGTAAGGATACCCTCAGCTGCCAGCATTCCGTGCACATCATCCGGTTTTGTGAACGGGCGAACCATGATCACATCCAGACCTTCTTCCTGCGCCATCTGCTCGGCGGTGTCAGCATCGAAGTACACCTGTCCAACCGCCGCACCTGGGGAAGCGTTCACACCTGAGGCATACATTGTGCCCTCTTGCTCTGCTTCGATTTTGGCGTTGGTGTCAAATTGCGGGTGGAGTAATGTATCGACCTGCTCTGGTGTGACGCGTTTGACAGCTTCTTCTTTTGTGATCAGCCCTTCATCCGCCATGTCTACTGCGATTTTTATAGCGGCTTTGGCTGTGCGTTTCCCATCGCGTGTTTGCAGCATCCACAGCTTGTGGTTTTCGATGGTGAACTCCACGTCCTGCATCTCTTTATAATGGGCTTCCAGTCTGTCGCATATGTCAATGAATTCCTGGTAGGCTTTCGGCATATCGTTCGCCAGGTTCTGGATCTTTTCGGTGTTTCGGATGCCGGCGACTACGTCTTCACCCTGTGCATTGAGCAGATAATCGCCGTATATTTCGTTTTCACCATTGGCAGGATCGCGTGTAAATACTACCCCCGTTCCCGAATCATCGCCCATGTTGCCAAAGACCATGGTCACGATACTGACGGCTGTTCCAAGATCATGTGATATTCCGGCGGCGTTGCGGTAGTCGACTGCGCGTTTGCCAAACCACGATTTGAAAACAGCTTCGGTCGATAAACGTAGCTGTTCAACAGGATCCTGGGGAAAATCGAAACCCTTATGCTCTTTAATGATAGCCTTGAACTTGTTTGTAAGGGCTTTCCAATCCTCTGCACTCAGTTCGGTGTCACTTTTTACACCTCTTTGCTCTTTATACTCATCCAGAATATTTTCAAAAGCTTCGTCTGAAATATCCAGAACGACGGAGCCGAACATCTGCACCAACCGCCGGTAAGCATCGTATACAAATCGTTCGTCCCCTGTCAACGACGCCAACCCAACCGCAGTCTCATCATTCAAACCGATATTAAGAACGGTATCCATCATACCGGGCATGGAAAATTTCGCGCCTGAGCGGCATGAAACCAGCAGCGGGTTCGACGGATTGCCGAATTTTTTACCCGTTTCACTTTCCACGCTCTTCATTGCTTCTAATTCCTGCTCCCACATGTCGCCAGGGAACGTCTCGCCAGCCTTGAGATAGGCGTTGCATGCCTCTGTCGTCACAATGAAGCCTGGCGGTACAGGAACGCCGATGCGCGTCATCTCTGCCAGATTGGCACCTTTGCCGCCCAGCAGGGAACGCACACCTTCCCATTCACCTCCGACATGCTCCTCGGCCTGTTCTACCTCGCTGAACAGGTATACCCATTTTGTATCTGTCATTGTTTTGCCTCCAAAAAATAGTTATAATAGCTAAGATTGGTGCCTGGCACCAATCGAATAGTTTACCATACCCGTCATAAGTTTGTATATTTTTTACCTTAATGTTTATTGTTTCCTTGACACATATATAAGCCCCATTTATAATACTCGAACCACTGCCCCGGCAGACCTATGCTGGGGTAAAATTATGTAACCCAAACTTCCCCATCCAGCTGCGCTGCTGTATGACCAATTACAGGCGTAATGCCAGTCCCCAGCGCGGTGTGCGTGGTGAAGTGAAGCTTGGAGAAGATCGAATGAAATATGCGATTGTAGAAGATGGCAGCAAACAGTATAAGGCTGTTGAAGGCGGTACGATCGAAGTAGACTACTTCGCTGCGGAGATCGGTGAGCA
>JAUXFR010000007.1 GCA_030622805.1 Anaerolineae bacterium
GCACACAATTGAAGCCGGGCGTCGGCTGCACGTAACCCTGGGCAGTGGAAGTCTTAACGGGACACCTCCCGCGTCAGCGTTGGTTGGGTTGAGCATGTTGAAACAATTACTCCCACTAACAGCGCTCAGCGATAAGCAAACGATTGCTACCAGCGGTGAGGGAACGCTCATGATTCTATCGGAGGATACGACAAGATATTCCTACCGAAGTGTAAACGCAACGCAATTTTATGATGTATCAACCACTCAATTGAGCGGTGTGACACCATTCTCATACGCAAGCGGCACCCTTCCTGTTATTTACGATCAGGATACTACCATTAATCTCCTGACGGGTCATTTTGGTAGTGAAGCTGCGTTGATCACTGATGCAGGTGACACAATGGGCAGCCTGGTTGTGGCAGGCAGTGAAGATCTTTCAACACAATCTATCCTGTTCACAACAACTGATGAATATCTAATCGGTGAAGAGGTGTTTGCTGGCGGAGCGTACACACAGGCAGGTGTGATGCATGTGGTTAGCCTGCGTGTTCAGGATATCATCCGTTGGGTAGTCGTACTGATCATTCTCACAGGTATAAGCTTGAAGTTAGCGAGATTATGGTGAACCTGAGTGCGAAACAGATCCTGCTAATCTCAATCACTGCAGTAACAGGGATTGTGATTCTGTCAGGTTACTTCATAGACGATCCTGTTCTAATTAATTTGCGCGCGATCATCTTACAGTGGACAATCATCCTTGCAGCGGTTGCACTGCTGGTCGGTGTAATCAACCTGATATCTGTCCATTTTTCTAAGGTAATCACGCGCAAGCGAAGCAGTATCTACAGCCTGGTAATCCTTGTATCGTTTTTCATAACGCTTATCGTGGGAGCTTTATATGGTCCGACCAATCATCTATCTTTGTGGATATTTAATTATGTCCAGCTTCCAATAGAAACAAGCCTGTTGGGAATTACGGCGGTGATATTGATACTCGCCGCGATCCGAATGCTGAACCGCCGTCCGAACACCCTTTCGATCATCTTCCTGTTCGTTGCTGTTATCATCATGGTTGGCACAGTATCTATACCCTGGCTCGAGCCAAGTCTATTAGCTGAAGCCAGAGACTGGATTTTAAGAATACCAGTTACAGGCGGGGCGCGAGGTATCATCATCGGTATAGCATTGGGAACCATCGCGACCGGATTGAGGGTATTGATGGGTGCTGACCGCCCCTATGAGAATTGAACATGACCGAGGATAAGCAGAACGAAACTCCCCAAAACCATAAACATAGCGATAGCGCGGAGCCGGAGAATGACGGCAAATTGCCGTGGCAGGAACGAGCCATACCAATTGAACAGGCAGCGTCCGATGCTGAACAGCCAAAGCCCTACTCGACTAAAATCCACGTCACTGAAGAACAGAAAACCAACACCCTTCTGTTAGAGGAAATCATCAGATCCGAAGGGGTCGCTCCTCGCGCTCCCCGGAAAACCCGAATCTCTCAAATATCCACACTGCGTATCGCTATCGCGCTCGCACTCATAATTGCAATGATCTGGATGACGGTGTTTGATCTTCCAGAATTCACTTTTCCGGCGGTTCTTCCCGAAACGCGCTACATCCACCAGGTACTCCAGACAACTCCACCCAATGCTCCCATTTTGTTGAGCTTCGATTACGAACCCGGATTTGCTGGGGAAATGGATCCAGGGGCGACTGCAATCTTGAGCCAGCTATTGTCAAGCAATGCTTACCTGATGTTCGTCACTACAAATCCAATCGGTGTTGCTGTGACGGAAAGAGTTCTGTCGCTAACCAGCGAGAATATCTCTTTTCAGATGGGAGACCCAACGCAATATGTTAACGCTGGTTATATTCCCGGTGGACCCACTGGTTTGTACAGTCTGGCGACTTCGATTAGATCTACACTCCCACAGAGTGTGAACGGTGATCCCATTTGGCAGCAACCAGCATTAGAAGATGTGCACTCGATTTCAGATTTCTACAGCATCATCGTAATTACGGACAGTCCTGATACTGGTCGTGCATGGATCGAGCAGGTTGGGCCTCAACTTGGTCATACTCCCCTGCTGATCGTCGCCAGCGCCAAGACCGAACCCATCCTGCGCCCTTACTATGAAGCCAAACCAAAACAGGTGCAGGGTCTCATGTTTGGTTTACGTGGTGCGGCTGCGACAGAGAATATCACCGGAATTAGCAACCACGCCAGCAACTATTGGAATTCTTTCAGCTTGACCGTGATCGTTGCGTCTGTAATTCTACTGGTTGGTGGTTTGGTGAGCGCAATCTCGGCTGCCTCAAAATTAGATACTTGAATCTTATAGAGGATATCGTTTGTGAGCCTGGTTAACAACATTTCTACCGATTTATTAGGCGTTATTGTAGGGCTGATCTTAACCCTGTGCATATTCAGCTACATATTTGGAGATAACGTGCTTTTCCGGTTAGGGATCAACATATTTATAGGGGTCACCGCCGGATACATCGCCGTGGTTATCTGGCACAGCGTAATCCTGCCGCAGTTAATAGGACCGATCAGTACATGGGATGGCAGCATCACCAACTTCGTGAAGTTGATCATCCCTTTAATTCTCAGCATATTACTGCTCCTCAAAATTTTCCCACGCTTATCAAGCTTTGGCAGCCCTGTGATGGCTTTCATAGTTGGCGCTGGTGCTGCCACGATAGTTGGTGGGGCAGTTGTCGGTACATTTTTACCTCAGATTACCGCTTCGATTAACTTATTCGATCCACAGATTCAAAATTCCTCATCCGAACTTATCTGGTTGCTGATTATAGAGAGTTCCTTCATTTTAATCGCAACTTTATCGACATTAATTTATTTCCACTTCAGTGCTCGTCCAAACTCAAGGGGATCACCGAAGAGAGCAGCCTTGATAGAGACAATTGCCGGTATTGGGCGTTTCTTTATCGCGGTTACTTTTGGCGCCTTATTTGCCGGTGTGCTGCTCGCATCAATTAGTGCCTTCGTTGAGCGTTGGGACTTTATCATTTCGGTTTTCCTTTCAATTTTCCACCTGTAACCTGTTGTGAAAGACAATAACGCCCTTCAATCATTTCCTTTAGACGAACTCCCTCCTGAGACATTCAGTGATGCTTACTCTTTGCTGGTTGTTGATATTGGTGATTTTAACACCCATGCGCTGCTTTTTGACTCAGTTGAGAACGGATATCGTTTAATAGCCACCAGCAAAATCCAATCAAGCATTTGTTCTCCTGATATAGATGCAGGTGTAACCTTTCGAAAGGCAATTCAAGAAATAGAAAATATGTCCAGACGGAGGCTTTTCAATAAAATGGATGGAATAATCTCTCCAAGCTTGCCTGATGGTTCTGGTGTGGACAATTTCATCGCCACGATCTCAATTGGTATACCCTTGAAGATCGCTGCTGTCGGTTTGCTAGAAGACATTTCCACCGCAAACGCTGCGCGCCTGGCAAAAACGACCTACTGCGGGGAGCTAAAAAAGATCGGTAAGAGCTCCTATCGCGATAATGTCAGCATTATTGATGCGATCTCAATGTTTACCCCCGATCTGATTATCATCGCTGGTGGAACAGAAGACGGTGCATATGCAGCCGTCCGTGATCTGCTGGAAACAATAAGTATGAGTTGTGAAACTTTTCCAGAAAATAACCGCCCATTTATCCTTTATGCTGGTAACCGAGCCCTTCAAGACGAAATTATTGAATATTTCGATGGAGTAACCGGTTATCAAATTGCTCCAAATGTATACCGTACCCAAACCACTCAGGATAATAGCGCATCCAATCGTAAGGTGGCTGAGATTACAACGAGGATCCGGCAGCGGCAAATACCCGGTCTTGGTGCCTTTATGGATCTGGCGCCGGGTAGCGTGGTGCATTCACCCGCAGCATACGGTAGGATTGTCCAGTTCCTCAGTAAAGCACGTTCTCCAGAGAAAGGTGTTCTTGGGATCGACATAAACACGACTTCTTCAACACTGACTGCCGCATTCGATGGAGAACTAACACTCACCGTATATACAGAACTCGGTACAGGTACAGCTCCTTCACAATTATTAGAGAATCCAGCCCTGCTGGAAATTTTTCTGCACTGGCTACCTATGGATATCCCAGCAGGTTACGTGTATGAATTTCTTCAAAATAAACTCATACTGCCAACTTACACACCAACATCGCATGAAGATTTAATAATAGAACAAACACTGATCCGATACATCATTCAAACCGCCATTCAGAAATCAAGAACGGCTCTTCAGAATCGTTCAGGTTCGGGGGTATCCGATCACGTGCCTTTTATGGAACCCATCCTTGCATCGGGTGAGGTTTTCAACAATGGGACCACACCAGCGCAAAGACTATTGATGCTCCTGGATGGTATACAACCCTGTGGGGCAACCACTTTCGTTCTCGATCCCCATCGGATAATTCCGGCTTTGGGTGCTGCTGCGGAAACTAATCCCACTCTGGCTATCCAGGTGCTGGATTCCAGTGCTTTTACCCACCTGGGAACAGTTATTTCGCCATTTGGAGACGCAAAACCCGATACCCCAATCCTGCGCGCAAATTTGGTTGATGAAGGCAGCTATCAATCCCAGATTGAACTTGTGAAAGGAGATATAGATTGGATACCGCTGGAAGTGGGTAGAGCTGCTCGTTTACAACTTCACCCACTGCAGAAAGTTGACATCGGTATGGGTGGACCAGGGATTGGGGGCACGTTGCTGGTAAAAGGTGGTGCGCAGGGGATTATATTCGATGGTAGAGGGCGACCCATTGTGCTCCCAGAAGATCCCGAACAGCGATTTGCCGCGCACCAGAAATGGCTGCGATCCTTAGGAGGATAACCTAATTGTTCTTACCCGTAATACATAACTCGCCACTGACACTGATTCGTCGGGTGCGCAGCTTGGAAAGAAACGGCAGGTTATTGGTCCGCATGGGGCAGCACGTCGATATCCTGGATGGTATTGCAGAAGCCACAGTAAATCCGAAACATACGATGCTGGACCTCTCTCAGGGTCTGGGTCTGAAACCAGATGAGGTATCTCAATATATCCAATGCACGTCAGGTGTATATGTTGAGGAGGGAGATATCCTTGCCGGACCAGTCGGCACTGCCAAACGAGTCGTGCGTGCACCATGCAGCGGTCGTATTGTGTCAGTCCGCTTCGGAAAAATTCTACTGCAAGAACTTAGTCCCCCTCTGGTATTGAAATCAATCTACCCCGGAACTGTTGTAGAATTAATCGAAGAACGGGGTGCTGTTATCGAATCATGCGGTGCTTTGATTCAAGGAGTTTGGGGAAATGGTAAAAACTCTGTCGGAACTCTAAAATTATATGATGCAGGTACAGAATCAGGTCATCCATCCTCGCAGATCGACGAACTAGATGTGGATAGTATATTGTTTTTTGACTCTTGTTCCAGTTCCGACATGCTGCAAATGTTCAAAGACAAACAAATCAGAGGACTGATCCTGGGCAGCATGGCAGCTGAATTGATATATAGAGCCGCAGAGTTTAACTTTCCACTCATTGTGATCGCCGGCTTTTGCGAAAACGAATTGCACACACAAGCGCAGGAAATTCTTTCGCTTCACGATGGGAAAGAAATCACAATTAATGCTAAGCCCTGGAATAACCTCACAGGGAATCGTCCAGAGGCTTTTATCCCACTTTCGGTGGAAGGAGATATCAGCCAGCTCCCTGATCAGGTGCAGGTAAGCGAGGGTCTCCCTGTAAAGGTAATCGGCGGAAAAGATTCCGGTAAAGTAGGCACACTCGAAAGGATCGAAGGATTGTGCCTGTTACCGAGTGGTTTACGTGTCCGAACAGCCCGGATTCGCCTGGAAAACGGAAATACACTCAGCAATCCAATTGCGAATCTTGCAGTAGTAGGCTAAAAAAATAATAAAAGATCAAAATCTCTGATTGAAAAACATCAGGTAAAATTGGCAGCTACAGACTCGCCATACTCCAAAAGAGCTTCCACCATCTCTGGTGAGCGTCCTTCAGCATACACACGCAGTACAGGTTCGGTACCAGATGGGCGAATAAGCAGCCAGGAATCGTCCTCCAGGATAAACTTCACGCCATCTGTATCCATCACGCTGTTTACAGTCTCACCCCCAATTTTGCCTGGGACATCATCCATGAGTCGGCGGGTGATCAGATCCTTAGCCACAGGGCGGCTTAAGCGAAGGTCTTTCCGCTGATATTCAGCAGGACCTACCCTGTCGAGCAGGTTTTTTACTAACTCATAAAGAGAGACACCTGACGATGCAACGATTTCAATCAAAAGTAAACCCATTAATACGCCATCCCCTTCTGGGATATTCCCACGGATTGATATTCCACCAGACTCCTCCCCACCGATGAGTATGTCTTCTTTGAGCATATAGTCCGCGATGTGGTTGAACCCAACCGGGGTTTCGTAGACTTGAAGGTTATATTCTTTCGCCAGACGATCAATCATGCGGGTGGTCGAAACCGTACGCACGACGGGACCACGCCAGCCACGCACCTCCACCAGATATTGAAAAGCCAGAGCCATAATTTTATGGGGATCGATGAAATTACTGCGCTCATCCATCGCGCCGATCCGATCTGCATCACCATCTGTCGCCAACCCAAAATTACCCATATGTGTGCTGATCGCTCCAGCCAACACGCTCAGGTGAGCGGCGATGGGTTCGGGATGAACACCACCAAAACCAGGATTCATCTCATTGCGGATCTCTTTAACCTCACAACCTGTCCCCTGCAGGATGCCCTTGATCATGCCGCGACCCGAACCATACATCGAATCGACCACAACGCGCTGGGGGTTTTCAGCGATTACATCAAAATCGATCAGTGTCCGCAGATGATCATAATAACTTGGGATCGGGTTAAAACGCTTGATCAATCCCAGGTTGCGAGCCTGATCAAAATCCATCTGGTTGGGTCCTCGCCCGCGCTCTTCGTTATCGTTCAGATAGACTTCTACCCGCCGGCACTGCTCTTTTGAAGCCGATCCACCATACGACGCTTTCAACTTTATGCCATTATAACGCGGCGCATTGTGCGATGCTGTGATCATCACTCCGGCAACTGCACCTAGATTGCGGACAGTATATGAGATTGCTGGGGTTGAGGCGTCCGACTGTGCCAGGTATACAGTGTACCCATTAGCAGCCAATACACGGGCTACGTCCCTTGCATATCGATCCGATAAAAAGCGGGTGTCAAATCCCACCACAATCTGGTCTTCATTTATGTGTCGATCAATTTCATATCCATTCGACCAGTAGCCATACTTAACCGCATCTGAAATAGCCTGAGAGACTAATCTAAGGTTGTGGAAAGTAAATGTGTCTGAAATGACAGCGCGCCATCCATCTGTCCCAAAGTGGATCGGCATTATTGCCTCCTCTTATTGTTATAGGCAAATTGATTAATTGTCCATCAAAACCGTAGAGATTTCAACCGCATCATGCGTCAATCTCATTGATTCTATCACCAGAAGATTAGAAATTTTTGCCATATGTCTGTGAATCAAGCCGCGAATTCTACCGCACTTTAACAATTGTGAGAAGGCAGAAAACTTGCAACTAACTAGTATACATGAATCCGGTTTCGGTTTATAAAATTATTTTTCCATCGAGGCTAAGTTCGTGCTAGAATAAAACTATGGACACCCTATTATCAGAAATATCGGCGCTGCTGCTCAAAGATTATCTGTTTTATGGCTTAAATGTTGACGAGATAACTCGCCTGGCAGCCCAATTTCGTCCCGTCCGAAAAGTACCTGATCAGACAGTGTACGACCAGGACTCAGAAGCCAGGTTCTTCTATGTCGTTTTTAAAGGTCAGGTAAAAGTCTCAATCGCAAACCGGGACCCAGGAAATGCGATCAGAAATTTAAGCGCCAAACTTTCCGGAAAGCCGATTGAAAAAGGTAATCAAATCATCGATCTGTATACTTACGGACCCGGCATATATTTCGGAGAAGAGGCTTTACTATTTAATCGCCGCGAACCGGAAATCGTGCGAACGACAAAAAACTCCGTGCTGCTGCGAATGGAACGCCAGGCTTTTTTTGACATGCTGGATGAGTTTCCCACGGTTGAAGAAAAACTCATCACGACCGCTAAAAGCCGTCGTCTGGCGCGTTCCAAGCGTTTACCCTGGTTCTCAGAAGGGGAGGCAGTGGAGCTTTTCAGACGCAAGCATCCATTTTTCTTAATCCGTTCACTCATATTACCAGTGCTTTTATTCATCCTATCGTTGTTTTTTTATGTTTTTACATCAACACAGATAGACCCTACTACATTCTTACGCATCATAAGAATATTCTCAATCGTATCCATGCTAGGAGCGGTGGGATGGTTTATCTGGAACTGGATCGACTGGGGGAATGATTTCTATATTGTCACGACCCAGCGCGTGATCTGGATGGAAAAAATCGTCGGGATATTCAGCAGTCGCAATGAAGCACCGCTGCACACGATCCTGGCAGTCGACATTCTATCCGATCAAGCCGGTCGCATAATGAACTACGGCGATGTTTCCGCTCGAACATACACAGGCAAAATACCCATGCGGGATGTCACCAATCCAAAACAGATCCAGGGCTATATCGAGGGGAACAAAAAACGCGTAATTGAGTTCTCCAAAGATGCCGAAATTGAGCAGATCCGCGAGGATGTACGTAAAGCATTGCGTGATCAACAGGTGTCCGCCACACCAGATCTGCAGAAATTGGTTGTGAAATCTATCCCTACACAGACAGCAAAGCAGACGAACGGAAGTTCTTTCAGAAAAGGTCTGCAAAACTTTCTGCGCGTTCGTTACGAGCAGGACGGGGTGATCACATACAGGAAACACTGGTTCCTGCTGTTCCGAAAGGTATGGCTGCCGCTGCTGCTCATGCTGCTCCTGTTTCTTTTCATTTTCCTGACAGGAAGGAGATGGACCGAAGGTGGTGACCCCTTACTAACTGCAAATACATTGCTGCTGATAGGAAGTGTTGGGTTTATTGGGTTCGTTCTCTGGCTAATCTATAGCTACGTCGATTGGATCAACGATATCTACCAGTTAACACCCGAATTTATCGTTGATATTGAACGAAAGCCGCTTGGCTCTGAACAGAAGAAAACCGCCAATATCGCCAATATCCTCAGCATTGAGCATCACAGGCAGAATTTAAGCGGGATATTGCTGAATTTCGGAACCGTTACGGTGTATGTTGGCGATACAGAATTTATTTTCAATGGTGTCTATAATCCCAACCTGGTACACCAGGATATCAGCGATTATCAAGAAGCAATGCTCAGAAAAAAGAGAGAGATTGAGGCTGATCGTGATCGTAAAACGATGGTCGATTGGCTGATGACCTATCACGATGAGACTGAGAAACGAACGGAAGAAGAAAAGGGGAAACCATTAAACTTCGACTAATTTTAAGGGTAAAATAAAACCATAATACAATTCGAGAGGTTTATGAATGGCAATACGTGAGATTGTTACTGTTCCTCATTCTGTATTGCGCGGCAAAGCACGCAATATTAAAAAATATGGTAAGGACCTGCAGATTTTGATCGATGATATGATCGAGACGATGCGTTTGGCTCCCGGTGTTGGGTTGGCAGCGCCCCAGGTGAATGTGTCCCTGAGGGTGATTGTCGTTGAGTATGGAGAAGAGGACGAAGAAGGAAATACAGTCATACCAACCAGGCTGTATTCAGTAATCAACCCGGAGATAACCCGTCGGTCTGACCAATTCGAAATAGGAATTGAAGGGTGTCTTTCAATTCCTGGTTATGTCGGTGATGTGAAACGTTCAGAAGCTGTCACGGTTAAGGGGTATAACCGCCATGGTCAGCCTATGCGGATCAAGTCAATTGGTTGGTTGGCGCGAATATTCCAACACGAGATAGACCACATTAACGGCGTTTTGTTCACAGACATCGCCGAACGAGTGTGGCAGCTTGAAGAAGAGATTCCTAAGGTATTATAAGTTGATTTGGCAACAGGTCGATAAGTTATTAATGGTAAATTACCGTCAGGTTACTACCCATTAAGTATCAGCAGTGGACAGCACTCCTTAATTCAGATGCCACGGGACAAACAACCGTGGCATTTGCGTGAAAACAACCATATTAACTATGCAGCTAACACACCTCTCCCTGACCGAATTCCGTAATTTTTCCCGGCTTGATGTTGATGTACCGGGTGGGTCAGTCCTGTTTGTCGGACATAATGCTCAGGGAAAGACCAGCCTTTTGGAGTCAATATACTACCTGGCTGTGTTTTCTTCTTTTCAAGCCAGTCACGACCGCCAGTTAGTGAATTTCCTCGCTGAACCCAAACCTGTCGCAGTCGCGAAAATAATCGCACAATTTACTCGTTCTACGCCATCTCCAGAATCCAGGCAGGCGTATCATACCAATCGACTCAGTGGTTTCAACTTGAAAGGTTCCCACAATCTAGAAGTGCGTATCATCCTGCAACCAAACCAGGACAGATATAAACCTCGAGTCCGAAAAGAGATCCTGCTTGACGGTGTCAAATGCAAAACGAGTGAAGCCATCGGCTCATTCAACGCGGTCTTGTTCTTACCTCACATGATGCGCATTGTCGAAGGACCACCTGAAGAACGTCGACGCTACCTGAATCTGCTCATGGTACAGACAATTCCCCACTACGCAAGGGTACTTACCGACTACAACCGATCTTTAGTCCAACGCAACGCACTGCTGAAACAACTTGCAGAAAGAGGTGGTGACAAAAATCAGCTCGGCTACTGGGATGAGCTATTGGCATCCTCAGGTGCTCAAATAATTTTCCAGCGCATCCATACTGTGCAGGCTCTGGAGAGGTTGGCCTCGAATGTACACAATGAATTAACTCGCAGCAAGGAAGTGCTGCGTTTAGATTACACGCCTTCATTTGATCCGATACCCAATAAACCCGGGCAGTATAATCTACCCCTGGATGCACCATTGGATCGGACATGGTTGACTCTGGAAAACATTCAGATGGGATTCGTAGAACGGTTGGAAAAGCTTCGGAACGAAGAGATCATCCGTGGTGTAACAACGATCGGTCCACACCGGGATGAAATTCGACTGCTGAGTAACGGCATTGACCTTGGTAATTTCGGCTCAAGGGGACAGGGGCGTACTGCAGTTATGGCGTTAAAGTTGGCTGAAGTCTCCTGGATGAAAGAGAGCAGTGGGGAATGGCCAATACTTCTTTTGGATGAAGTTCTTGCAGAGCTCGACCCCGAACGCCGAAACGATTTGCTCAGTAGACTTTCGAACTTCGAACAGGTCATGACGACGACCACGGATTTAAATGCATTTACCCCCGAATTCATCGCTTCAACCACGATTTGGCATATCCATGACGGTCAATTGAGCGAAGGCTAATTATAAGATTTTATAATTGTCATATTTATCTGTTATAGGGGTTTCCTCATAGGTACCCCGATCCTACGTGGGTAGCCGGGTGGGGTAGCAGCGACCTTATCTACAATAACCAGGTAGCGATCTTCAGCAACGCCAGGGAGAAAAACCTGGACAATTTCCCGCATGTGTCCCCCAAGCACACGCATTGCGTGTTCCGCATTATGTACTTCGGAATGAATGCCTTCTCCTTTCATCGCAAGCACATATCCTCCCACGCGCACAAGAGGCAGCAGATATTCTAGAAGAACTGTAAGGACAGCGACTGCCCGGGCTAAAGCCCAATCATACTGCTGCCGGTGCTCTGGTCGGTTTCCCAATATCTCCGCTCTGCCCTGGATCACCTCAACATTATCCAAATCCAACTTCCTGACAACATGTTCGCAGAATCCGGTCTTCTTTCTTACCGAGTCTACCAGTGTGAGATGTATGTTTGGATCAACAATTTTGATCGGAACACCTGGAAAGCCAGCCCCTGTTCCAATATCGATAACTCGTTCCATACAGGAACCAGCCATTACAGATAAGCATGACAGTGAATCGAGAAAATGCTTTATCTGAATTTTCTCCGGCTCTCTGATCGCCGTCAGGGAATAACGGGTGTTCCAATCCAGCAGCTCCTTCTCGTACATAGAAAATGCTTTCAACTGGGGTTGTGTCAAACGCAAACCGAACAATTCGTACGTATGCTGCGCGAGTTCATTCATTGGCAAGATTATAACTGCAGAAGGGATTAATTAATAATACTACAGCAATAAAAATCGCCCGATTATGCATCGGGCGATTTTGGGGGTCAGTCTTCCTGCTTTCCTGCTTCCGCCTTGGGAGAATCGTTTGAGTCATGCTCTGATTTAGGTTTCCGCACTCTTCGCACAAGCCAGCGAATCGGCAGGAATATGACGACAAACAAGATCAAGACAATCGGCAAAACGAATATCAGCACCCATAATCCAGCGTTGACCAGGAACTTTAACGCGTTGATCAATGCCTGGACGGCGCTCTTTGCAACCCCGACGGGCTCCCATCCACCAATCGTCAGCGGCTGGACGGCTTCATCAGCGAGCAGATGTGTGCTGATCGATGACAGGGCTGCAGACTGCTCAAGGTATTTCATCTGTCCCTTGATGAGCTCAATTTCCTCCTGCACTCGCACAAGTTCATTGTAAACGGCTAATACGTCCTCAGTTTTGCGCGCTTCATCCATAATCTGGATCAGTTTTTCCTCAGCCGCTTCCAGATTACGTAAGCGGGATTGCAAATCGACATACTCGGGGGTCACATCCTGACTTGAAATACTCTCGCTGATCGGATCACGGTCGCTTTGGGCTTTTATTTCAGACAGGGCTTCATTGAGCCGCTCCGCAGGAACCCGGATGGTGATCCTTCCCTCAGGAACTCTCACTCCATCTGATATTTCGGTGTGAAATAAATTTGCAGTGACGACAAAACCACCCATATCATCAGCTAATTTCGCAATTTCATCTAATGAGCTTGAAGGATCGCTTACCACAATGGACAAATCTGCATCCTTAATCACCAGCCGTTCTCCCTCCTGGGCATCGTCATACCTGGCTAGAGTCGATTTACCGGAAAGGAAGCGCGCTTGCTCTTCTGTGGATACCTCTTCATCATAATACTCTACTGGCTCTGGAGCATATGCGCTCTCTGCCATTTGTGTTGGTGCCTGACCTGCACAGGCGCCCAAAGATAAAGCAGCCAATATAAAAGAAACAATTATCAGCGATAAAAACTTTGATCGATTTGTCATGATGGCTCTCCTTCTCTTGTGAATTCCTCCCCTAGACGACATATTTGTGATATATGTTCCCTGATGACTTTATCAGGGAGAA